>CAYHRK010000053.1:13653-19384 GCA_964358795.1 uncultured Vicinamibacterales bacterium | reverse complement strand
GATCGGGACCGGGCGATCGGCGGTGAATCGAGGCGAGAACCCCTTGATGTAGGTGGCCAGGCTGGCGATCTGCGCGTCGTTCAGCAGGCTCTTCCATGCCGGCATCGACGTGCCAGGCATGCCGCGCGTGATTGAGCGGATCAGATCGGCATCCGTCGGAATCGAGCCAGACGCCGTCGACCGGTATTTGTAGGTTCCGCCCGTGAAATCGCAGGGGGCCGGATGCAGGCCGTCGGCAGCCGGACCGTCGCCTTGCCCGGTCTTGCCATGACAACTGGCGCACGACGATTCATAGTGTTGTTTCGCATTCGATGGCGGGTCGGCGGAAGGTGTCTGTGCCAGCATGGCCCCCGCGCCAAGCATGGCCGCCGCGCCAAGCATGGCCGCGGCAGCCGCACCAGACACCCACCAGCGCAGACCCGAGGGGACAACGAACATGGTTCCCTCCGAGTGAAGCAGGCGCACACTGGTCGAATGCCCGGAATTGTAACCCGAACGATTCCCCGAGCCAAACTCTTGCCGCCCCGGGCCGCCGGTTTGCGGATGACAGGCAAACGCGCTATCGTAGGCGCGCCTCGAGTGTCTAGCCCCCTTCTTTCCGAAGGAGAATTCATGTTCACCAGACGATGGCGCGCTGCTGCCTGTCTCATGGTGGTGCTGGCCCTGGCGGGAGCCTCCGCCGGCGCACAGAGTCGCATCACGACGCCCAAGGACCAGTTCGGGTCCAATATCGGCGACGACTACTTCCTGGCCACCTATGCCCAGCTTGTCAGCTACTGGCAGAAGCTGGACAAGGAATCCGATCGGATGACGCTGGTCGAGATCGGCAAGACGGCCGAGGGCCGTCAAACCTACATGGCGATGATCACGTCGCCCGAGAACCACAAGAAACTCGATCGCTACAAGGAGATCGTGCGGCGGCTGGCGCTGGTCGACGGGGTGAACGAAGACGAGGCCCGCAAGCTCTCAGCCGAGGGCAGGTCGGTCGTCTGGATCGATGGCGGTCTGCACGCCACCGAGGTGGTCGGCGCGCAATCGCTCATCGAGATGGTGTTCCAGATGGTCAGCCGGACCGATGCTGAAACCGCACGCTTCTTGAACGACACCATCCTGTTGTGCGTGCCGGCGAATCCGGATGGGATGGACCTGGTCTCGGGTTGGTACATGCGGAACCCGGATCCGTTGAGACGCTCCACCGGCAACCTGCCGCGCCTGTACCAGAAGTACGCCGGCCACGACAACAACCGCGACTCGTACATGGTCAACATGCCGGAAACCGAGAACATGAATCGCGTGCTGTTCAAGGAGTGGTTTCCGCAGATCATGTACAACCACCACCAGTCAGGACCGGCTGGCACGGTGGAGTTCATGCCGCCGTTCCGCGATCCGTTCAACTACTACTTCGACCCCCTGATTCCCCTCGGCATCGACCTGGTAGGCGCGGCCATGCACAGCCGTTTCGCGGAGGAGGGCAAGCCGGGCACCATCAAACGGTCTGGCGCGGCCTATTCGACGTGGTGGAACGGTGGCCTGCGGACCACGGTGTACTTCCACAACATGATCGGGTTGCTGACCGAGATCATCGGCAACCCGACGCCCATGGACATTCCGTTTATCCCGCAGCGCCAGCTCGCCAGCGGCGACTACCCGATGCCGATTACGCCCCAGCGGTGGCGGATGAGACAGTCGATCGAGTACGAGATCACGGCCAACCGCGCCGTGATGGACGTGGCCTCGCGCTACCGCGACACGCTGCTGTTGAACGCGTGGCGGATGGGCAAGAACCAGGTTGTTCGCGGCAGTCAGGACAATTGGACGGTCACGCCGAAGAAGGTGGCTGCGCTCGAGGCGCAGATCGCCAAAGACACGCCTCCGGCTACAGCAGCGGCGGCCGGCGGCGATGGACGCGGTGGCGGGCGTGGCGGCGTGGCGGTGAAATACCTCGAGCAGCTGCGGCAACCGGCCGATCGCGATCCGCGCGGCTACGTCCTGCCATCAGATCAGCCGGACTTCCTGACGGCGACGAAGTTCGTGAACACGCTGCTGAAGAACGCGATTACCGTGCACCGCGCCACGGCGGCGTTTCAGGCCGGTGGCAAGTCGTACCCGGCCGGGTCGCTGGTCATCAAGACCGCCCAGCCGTTCCGCGCGCACGTGCTGGACATGTTCGAACCTCAGGACCACCCCGACGACTTCGCGTATCCGGGTGGACCGCCGCGTCCGCCGTACGACAGCGCCGGCTGGACGCTGGCCTATCAGATGGGCGTGCAATTCGATCGCCTGCTAGACCCGTTTGAGGGACCGTTCGAGGTGGTGCCAGGCCTCCTGAAGCCGCCCGTCGGCAAGGTGGTCGACGACAAGACCAAGAAAGCGGTCGGCTATGTCGTGGGCGGACAGGCCAATGACGCGTTTGTGGGCGTCAATCGCCTGCTGGCCGCCAAGGAGGATGTGTACCGGCTGAAGGGGCCGATCACGGTGGGGAGCAGGACCTTCACAACCGGATCCTTCTACGTGACGGCCAGCGCAACCGCGCAACCCATCGTGAAGAAGATCGCCGACGAGGTGGGTCTGACCTTTGAAGCCGCAACCATGAAGGTGCCAGCCGATGCCATCAAGATGCGGCCCGTGCGCGTCGGATTGTGGGATCGGTACGGCGGATCGATGCCATCGGGCTGGACGCGGTTCATCTTCGAACAATTCGAGGTTCCGTTCGAACTGGTGTACGCGCCAACGCTCGATGCGGGCAACCTGATCGCGAAATACGACGTGCTCGTGTTCGTGGATGGGGCCATCCCCGAGCGCGACAGTGGCGGTCCCGACGCCTTTACGGGCGGGCAGCCGAGGGCGGAGGATATCCCGGCCGAGTATCGAGCCCAGCTCGGCAGTGTCTCGGTGTCGAAGACGATTCCGCAGTTGCGCGCGTTTGTTGAGGCGGGCGGCAAGTTGCTGGCGATTGGCAGCTCCACGGCCATCGGTCGCCACTTCGGACTGCCGATGGCCAACGCTCTGGTGGAACGTACGCCTCGGGGAGAAGAGCGGCCGCTGCGCTCCGAACAGTTCTACATACCGGGTTCGGTGCTGCAAGCGGCTGTGGACAACACCAGCCAGTTGGCGTGGGGCATGGGCAGCACGGCCGACGTGTTCTTCAACAACAGCCCGGCATTCCGGCTTGAACCTGGGGCCGCGCTGCGGGGGGTGAAACCGGTGGCCTGGTTCGACTCGGCCACGACATTGCGCAGCGGCTGGGCGTGGGGCCAGAGCTACTTGAACGGCACGGTCGCCATCGTGGAAGCGGCACTGGGTAAAGGGCAGGTGTTCCTCTTCGCGCCGGAAATCGCTTTCCGCGCGCAGCCGCACGGCACCTACAAGTTCCTGTTCAACGGCATCTACTACAACGGGGGCGGGCAGGTGCCAGCGGCGACGGTGAAGAAGAAGTAGGCAGTAGATAGCGGCGGCGCAAGTCGGTTCAGGGGACGAGGACGATCTTGCCGAACGCACCGGGCTGCATCACGGCTTCGTGCGCGCGGGGTGCGTCGGCCAAGGCGAACTCACGGCCCACGACCGGCGTCAGCGTGCCGTCGTTTAGGCCCGCCCCAAGGGCGGCGTGAATACGCGCCGACTCGGCAGGCGTCACGTTCATCATCGTCATGCCCAGAATGGCGGAGTCCTTGCCCATCGCCTGGCGGGCATCAATCTCGACCCGGCCACGATTGCCGACCACCACCACGCGGCCTTTGAGCGCGAGCATGCCAAGATCGTGATCGAGGTTGACGTTGGCCAGCATTTCGAGGATGACGTCCACACCGCGCTGGCCGGTTGCACCCATGATCCGAGTCAGGTAGTCCGCCGAGGCATGGTCAAACGCGTAGTGCGCGCCCTGGTTCAGAATCAGGGATCGGCCGCGTTCGGTTCCGGCCGTGGCGAACACGGTCAGGCCGCGAGCACGAGCCAATTGGATCGCGGCCGTGCCGACACCGCCGCTGCCGCCATGAATCAACACGATTTCACCGGGCAGCGCCTGGGCGCGATCGACCAGCGCTCGATAGGCGGTGCCATAGGGGACGCTGACGGCGGCGCCCTGTGAAAACGAGACGCGCGCCGGCAACCGGTGGACCTGGGAGACGGCACACACCGCCTGCTCGGCGTAGGTGCCGGAATCGGCACCGGGCGCCGTGCCGCTCACGTAGACGCGATCGCCTCTGTGAAGGCCGGTGACATCCGGCCCCAGCGCTTCAATCACGCCCGCTCCATCCGATCCCGGCGTGTAGGGCAGCACGGGCTTGCGGCCCTGCAAGGCCGCTCGAACGTACGTGTCGACGGGATTGACGCCCGCCGCGTGCAGGCGAACCACGATCTGGCCGGCTGCCGGCGTGAGGTCACGCACCTCTTCCAGTCTCAGAACGTCGGGACCGCCGGTCTCATGCACGCGAATCGCCTTCATCGATGCCTCCCGAGCGCAATGATATGATCAATTGGGATTGAGAACAGGATGTCGCCTGTACAGCGCCACGGCACCATCGGAGTTCGCGTCGGAGACGTGCAGGTCGGCGGCGGCGCACCGATTGTCGTGCAGTCGATGAACAACACCGACACGGCCGACGTCGAGTCGACGTCGCGCCAGTGTCTCGATCTGTGGCGGGCCGGATCCGAGATGCTGCGCGTGACGGTGAATCTGCCGGAGGCAGCCGCCGCGGTACCGGCCATTAAGCGCCGATTGGTCGACGCTGGGTGCACGGTACCGCTCATTGGCGACTTCCATTACAACGGTCATATTCTGCTGACGAAACACCGAGACTGCGCGGCGGCGCTGGACAAGTACCGCATCAATCCGGGCAACGTCGGGACGGGTCGGCGGCGTGACGAGCAGTTCAGCACCATCTGCAAGGTGGCCGTCGATCACAACAAACCGGTTCGCATCGGCGTGAACGGTGGCTCGCTGAACCAGGATCTGGTGCTCCGGAAGATGCAGGAGAACACCGATCTGGATCGTGGCCGTACCTCGCATCAGATCATCAACGAGTGCATGGTGATGTCGGCGCTCGAATCGACCGAACTGGCGGTCGAAAGCGGCCTGCGGAGCGATCAGATCATCATCTCGTGCAAGGTATCGAAGCCGCAGGATCTCATCGAGGTGTACCGCAATCTGGCGGCGAAGACCAGCCAGCCGCTGCACCTCGGGCTGACCGAGGCCGGCATGGGCGTGAAGGGGCTGGTGTGGTCGGCCTCGGCCATGGGCGTGTTGTTGAATGAGGGCATCGGCGACACGATTAGGATTTCGCTGACCCCCCGGCCAGGCGGCGATCGACGCGACGAAGTGCTCGCCTCCTGCGAGCTGCTGCAGTCGCTGGGCTTGAGAGCGTTTGCGCCCAGCGTGACGGCGTGCCCCGGGTGCGGGCGGACGACCAGCTCCACCTTCCAGGAATTGGCCGAGCGCATTCAGGACTATGTGCGCGACAGGATGCCGCAGTGGAAACGGCAGTACGACGGCGTCGAGTACATGACATTGGCGGTGATGGGGTGCGTGGTGAACGGACCCGGGGAATCCAAAGCCGCCAGCATTGGCATCAGCCTGCCTGGCACCGGGGAGACGCCAACGTGCCCGGTCTTCATCGACGGCCAGCACTTCGCCACGTTGAGGGGCACCGGCGACGAGCTGTCAGCGGCGTTCCAGAAGCTGGTCGACGACTACGTGGAAACGAAGTATCCGGCGAAACAGAACGGACGGATCCCC
>CAYHRK010000053.1:0-13553 GCA_964358795.1 uncultured Vicinamibacterales bacterium | reverse complement strand
GACCATTCGACGGCAGCTGGTTGAAACCATCCGAAGTGCCGCTCCACAGGTGGTCATCACGTTCGATCCGAACGGGTCGAACCTGCACCCCGACCACATCGCGATCAGCCGATTTACGTCCGACGCGATTGCCGCAGCGGCCGATCCGCGATGGTTTCCCGAGCTGGGTGCTCCCCATCTGGTCCGTCGTCTGCTGTGGACGCTTCCCGTGCGCCCCTGGGAGCTGCTGCGACGCGGAGACCCACTGGTCGAAGCTGGCGTCGATGTGGTGGTTGATACCGCGCCGGTGATAGAGCGTAAGACTGCGGCTCTTCGCGCGCATCGAACACAGCAGGACACCATGGACCGGATCTTCTTCTCGAAACCCGACGTCCAGCGCCTGCTGTCGGTCGAACTCTTCCGACACGCCTGGGGGCCACCTCTTCTTGGCCGGCCTGCGCGCGACATCTTCGAGGGCATCCTCCCCGACGAGGCCTGACCTCGGCGCGCCGCAGTACTTCAACATGTACGGCGAATGAACCAAGAAGTTCGGCATGGCGCGCCTGGCTCCTGGCAACTCCGCCCTGTGGTCGGTGCTGCCCGCCCTCAAGGCGGCCATTGCCACTGGCGTGGTTGACGCGGTGCATGTCGGCCTGTACGGTCACTCGTGGGGCGGCTATCAGACGGCCTTCCTCGTCACGCAGACCAACGCGTTCGCCGCGTGTCGTCGCTGAGGCGACGACGAGGAGACTCGGACGGAGGGTCGGTGATCAGCATGAGACGCCTTACCGGCCTCACGCCGCCCTCGCCAGATGCACCACCCTTACCGTTTACCTTCAAGCAACGGTTGAGGAGCGGCTGGTATTTGCATGACTTCGCATATGCAAGTATATTGGTTCTTGCATGTCTGACTATTCTCGATGAGACACCAGCTCAGCAATTTCAAGGCGGACTTCTTCAAGGCTCTGGGCCATCCGCTCCGGATCTCCATACTCGACGCGCTCAAAGAGCGTGAGCTCACCGTGAATCAGATTAGCCAGGAATTCGCGGTGGAACCCGCCAACGCGTCCCAGCAGCTCGCCGTCTTGCGCAACAAGAACATTGTTGTCACCCGCAAAGAAGGGCCGAATGTTTACTACGCCGTGAGCGATCCCGCGCTGTTCGCGGTGCTGGACGCGGCGAAAGTGGTGTTCAACAACCACCTCGTCGGCGTTCGCAGCCTGCTCAAAGAGATGGGGAAGAGGCGGCGAAGGGCAGTTGGACACCGTTGAGGGCAGTCCAAGAGAAATGGTGTACGTCCGTTCACTGAGGGGTCGTGGACCGAGAGAGGATATTCCATTTTGGAGAAAGGCAGATGATGAGTGCCTTGTCTCCAGGAGGAAAAGCGCTGACACTTTGGGAACGATGGAAGCCGTCTCTTCAATGAGCCATTCGCATCGCCTGAATTCCGTGAAGCGTTTCCAACGTTCATAGAGAGCAAGTCGTCTGTCAGAGACGCGCAGGCGCTCTCGCGTCTGCACCATCTCTGAGAGGAGTGTGCTGGTCTTGAAGACCTTGTTTGGGAAAATACTGAAAACGCCCGTTGTTACGGAGTCTCTCAAGTCTCTGGAAGGCGGTGCTGAGATCGAGATCATCGCGCGCCGGCTGGATAAGCGCGCTCGCAAACTCCTTGGCCGTTCGCTGCATATCCGCGAAGTCGACGCCGGCTCGTGCAATGGCTGCGAACTCGAGATCTCCGCGCTGGCGAATCCCTACTACGACCTCGAACGGTTCGGACTCCACTTCGTCGCTTCGCCGCGACACGCCGACTGCTTGCTGGTCACCGGTCCCGTCACCCGCAATATGGCAGATCCGCTGAAGCGGACCTACGACGCGACGCCGGAGCCGAAACTGGTGATCGCGGTCGGGGACTGCGCGAGAGATTGCGGAGTCTTCAAAGGGAGCTACGCCATCGTCGGCAGCGTGGATCTCGTGATCCCGGTCGATCTGTTCATCCCCGGCTGTCCGCCGGAGCCCGTGGATATCTTGCGCGGAATACTGGCGGCAATCGAATCTCTGCCGAAGAGCGCGCAATCCAGGCGAGGCATGCCCTCGAAAACCCAGCCGTGAACGAGCCCGCGCAGAGGACACAGCGAATCGAAGATGAGTGGATGAAATAATGACGACCCTCTTCACAGTAATGATCGCGGGATATGTCGCTGGAGCGCTCGGCGCGCTCCTGATGGGTGAAGGTGTGATCGGGCGCGGTGCCGTGGCGCTGGGCGCCTTCATGGGTTCCGCTGCCGGACTCGTGCTGGGCGTGAGCGCAGTCATTTCAGGGCAGTCGTTCACGTTCGCGTCCGCGCGGATGCTACCACTCACGGGGCTGATGCTGCATGTGGATGGTCTGAGCGCCTTCTTCCTGATCGTCATCGGACTGCTCGGTGTGGCCGTGGCGGTGTACGGGTTCGGCTACTCGGCGGCTTACGAAGGGCGGTACTCGCTGAGGATGCTTGGCGCGATGCTCAACCTGCTGCTGCTGTCGCTGAGCGTGCAGGTGGTGGCTGCCAATGCGCTCACGTTCCTGATCGCCTGGGAAGCAGTGTCGCTCTCGGCTTACTGGCTGGTGCTGACCAAACACGACCAGCCGGAAACGGTGCGGGCGGGCGTGTGGTACATCGCAATGACACACGCCGGATTCGCTGCGTTGGTCGCGATGTTCTTGCTGATGTCCAGCGGAGACCTGACGACTTCGTTCGCCACAATGCGTGCGAACGCGGCAACGCTCTCGCCTGGACTGCGCAACGCGATCTTCTTGTTGGCGCTCTTCGGCTTCGGTGCGAAGGCGGGCATCGTGCCGCTGCACATCTGGCTGCCGATGGCGCATCCGGTCGCGCCGAGCCACGTCTCCGCGCTGATGTCTGGCGTCGTCATCAAGATGGGCATCTACGGTCTCGTGCGCGTCTCACTCGATCTGCTCGGCGCCGGGCCAGCGTGGTGGGGCGGAGTCGTGCTAGGCGTGGGCGCGGTCTCGGCGCTGCTCGGCGTGCTCTACGCGCTGATGCAACACGACCTCAAACGGCTGCTTGCGTATCACTCAGTCGAGAACATCGGGATCATTCTGATCGGCGTCGGCGCGAGCATGATCTTTCGCAGTTACGGGCTCGTGACTCTCGCCGCGCTTGGCTTGATCGGAGGGCTCTATCACACGATCAATCACGCGACCTTCAAAGGCCTGCTCTTCCTCGGCGCCGGATCGGTGCTGCACGCCACGCACACGCGCAATATGGAAGAGATGGGCGGATTGATCAAACGCATGCCAGTGACGGCGTGTTGCTTTTTGATCGGATCGATGGCGATCTCGGCGTTGCCGCCGCTCAACGGCTTTGCTTCGGAATGGATGGTTTTTCAATCACTGCTCGGCGGCTTCAAGATCCCCACAGCGGAAGTGGCCGTGATGATGCCCCTCGCCGTGGCAATGCTCGCGCTGACGAGCGGCCTGGCGGCGGCATGTTTTGTGAAGGCGTTCGGCATCACGTTTCTGGCCATCCCTCGCTCGCGCGAAGCGGAACACGCTCTCGAAGCGCCGCTCTCGATGCGGGCCGCGATGGTGATGCTGGCGGCGGCTTGCGTGATCTTGGGACTCGCGCCGTTCGTCGTCGTACCGGCGATCGGCAGGCTGATTGCAGGTCTCGGCGGCCTGCCGAACACGCAGGTCGAGTTCACGCTTGGACTCTCGCTTTCAACGCCGAACGGATTTGGGCGGATGTCGCCGGCGCTCATCGCTGGCGGCGTAGCGATGCTGCTGGCTCTCGTTCCACTCGCGATGCTGCTTGCACGCGTGAACTGGAAACGGCGCATCAGTGATTCGTGGGGCTGCGGCCGGATCGGGCAGACGCCTCGCATGGAGTACACCGCGACGGCGTTTGCCGAACCTCTGCGGCGCGTGTTCGCGGAGCTGTACCGTCCGACGAAAGAGCTGACAATCGATTTCCATCCCGAGTCGAAGTACTTCGTTCAGTCTATCGGGTATCGCAGCGAGATCACGCCGTGGTTCGATACATACCTCTACGATCCGTTTCTCTGGTTCATGAGACTGCTGGCCGGTGTGACCAGACGGCTGCAGTCGGGTTCACTGCACGCGTACCTCGTGTACGTCACCATCGCACTGGTGATTCTGCTGCTGGCGGCAAGGTGGTAATCGAATGACGGGTTATCTGCTGGAAATTGGACAAGCGTTGCTCGCGCTGCTGCTCGCGCCGGGACTCACGGGATTCATCGGCTGGGTCAAAGCGCGATTGCAAGGAAGACGGGGCGCTCCGCCGTGGCAGCCGTACTACGATTTGCGGAAACTCTTCGGCAAGGAAGCGGTGATCTCGAACACCGCGTCCTGGCTCTTTCGATTCGCGCCGTACGTGATCTTCGCGACGACGCTGGCGGTCACAATGCTGGTGCCGCTGATTGCAGCGCCGCTGCCTTTCGACGCGATCGGAGATTTGCTCGCGGTCGTGTACCTGCTGCTGCTCGGCACGTTCTTTCTGGCGCTTGCCGGTCTCGATCCCGGCACACCGTTCGGAGGAATGGGAGCAAGCCGCGAAATGACGATCGCGGCGATCGCCGAGCCGACGATTGCGCTGGCTATCTTTGGTCTCGCAATCGGCGCAGGCTCGACCAACCTCGGCCGAATCGTGGCGCAGACGCTCGCCAATCCGGGTGCGGTGATTAATCCCGGCCATCTGCTCGGATTTGCGGCGCTGTTCATCGTGACGCTCGCGGAAACAGGGCGAATGCCGGTGGACAATCCGTCAACGCACCTGGAACTGACGATGATCCACGAGGCGATGATCCTGGAGTATTCCGGCCGCTACCTCGCGCTGATCGAATGGGCGGCGAGTGTGAAACTCCTCATTTTCTTTTCCCTGCTATCGAATCTCTTCCTGCCATGGGGCGTGGCGACAACATTCGCACCGGGCGCACTGGCCGTCGCACTTATCGCGTTGATTGCGAAGCTCGCGCTGCTGGGGTTGCTCGTCGCCATGCTCGAGACGCGCCTCGCCAAGCTGCGATTGTTCCGTGTTCCCGAACTGCTCGGCGTCTCGTTCGTACTGGCGCTGCTTTCGGTCACGTCATCGTTTCTGCTGAGGTAACCGGTGAACGATCACAGTACGTTCTTCGCTCAACTCTCGACGCTCAGTGCCAGCGTCATGTTGCTCTGTGGAATCGCGTTGCTCTGGCGGCACAGTCTCAGCGCCTACATCGGCGCGTTTCGCTGGCAGTCGCTCGTGCTAGTGGTGACCTTCGCGCTGATTGGATATTTCGGACACGATCCGGAGCTTTACATCGTGGCTGTGGTGCTTCTGGTACTCAAGGCGCTGGTCATCCCTTGGTATCTCCGCCGGCTCAACGAGCGAATGGGCGCCGAGCGCGAGTCGCGGCCGTACGTGAATGTCGCCAGTTCGCTCATCGTCGCGGGCTTGCTGGTGCTGCTGGCGTACGCGATCACCCGCCCGCTCGTGATGGTCAGCTCACTTCCCACGCGTGGGGGCATTCCGCTGGCTGTCGGGCTGATCTTCGTCGGATTGTTCGTCATCGTCTCGCGCCGGAAGGCGCTCACGCAGATTGTCGGCTTTCTGGTGCTCGAAAACGCCATCGCGCTGCTGGCCGCGCTTTGCACGTACGGCATTCCGCTGATCGTCGAGCTGGGGGTCTTCCTCGACGTGCTGATGGGGTTCCTGGTGATGCAGGTGATCGTCTATCAGATCCGCGACACGTTCGAATCGTTCGATGTCGAGCAACTGAATCAACTTAAGCACTAAGTGAACGGCAATTCGCAAACATGAACTTTCTGTTGCTGCTCTTACCATCGCTCGCTGCCACCGGCCTGGCTGTCACGGTTCGCCCGTATCGCGCGCTGGTCGGCTGGATCAACGCACTGCTGTCACTGGTCGCGCTCGGCGCGGCTCTCAGCTTCGCCAGACATGCTATTCGCGGCGGCGAAGCGCTCGTCTTCGGGCCGGGTGAATTGCTGCGTGCCGACGGATTGTCGGCGCTGCTGATGGTGTGCGTGGCAGCGGTCGTGTCGCTCGTGCTCTTCTCGAGTCCGGGGCTTGGAGGAGAAACGTCGTACAAGGCTTCTCAACTGCGCCGCTATCACGTCTTTATCAACCTGTTCGTGTTCTCGATGCTGCTGGCGGTCTCGGCGAACAACGTCGGCGTGATGTGGATCGCGATTGAAGCCACAACGATATTCTCGGCGCTGCTCATTCCACTCACGCTCACGAAGGCCTCCGTGGAAGCTTCGTGGAAGTACATCCTGATCTGCTCAGTGGGCATCGCGCTCGCGTTCGCGGGGACGGTGCTCGGCTACTTCGATTTCGTTTCGCGGTCGGGACGCCCTGAGAACGCGCTCAACTGGCCGGTGCTGTTGTCCCACGCGCCGTTGTTACATCCCGAAGTGATGAAGCTGGCGTTCGTCTTCTTGCTCGTCGGGTACGGCACGAAAGCGGGCATCGCTCCGATGCACACCTGGCTGCCGGACGCTCACTCCGAAGCGCCCGCGCCGCTCTCGGCCATGATGTCCGGAGTCCTGCTGGCCGTCGCGCTCTACGCGATTGTGCGGTGGAAAGTTGTGGTGGATGCCACGCTCGGCGGTGGCTACACCGACCGGCTTCTGATCGTGCTAGGCGTGCTCTCGCTAGTCATTGGGTCGTTCAGTATTGTGCTCTCTCACAACTACAAACGCATGCTCGCCTACTCCAGCATTGAGCACACCGGGCTGATGTGCCTGGGTCTGGCTCTCGGGCCGCTTGGCGTCTTCGCGGCGATGCTGCACCTGGTCAACCACACGGCCGCAAAGTCGATGACATTTCTACTTGCAGGACGAGTCCTGCGCCGCTACCACACGACGGAGATCACAGGCGTGTCCGGGCTGCTCACAACCATGCCCGTCACCGCGGGCTTGCTGGCGGCGGGGATACTGGCTGTCATCGGTTTGCCTCCATTCGGGCTCTTCATCTCTGAGTTCGCGTTGATTCGGGCCGGCTTCGCGACTGGCCATCCGTGGTTGATGGGAGTCGTGCTGATCCTGCTCGCGGTGGCATTCGTCGCGCTCATCAGCCATCTCAACCGCATGCTCTACGGCGCTCCGCCGCGGGACGTGGCGGCTGGTGAAGGGAGCGGATGGACCCTCGTTCTACTGTCGGTGAACGTCGCCGTGCTCGTGACGCTGGGCCTGACGCTGCCTGCGCCCCTTGCGACGCTGTTCGACCAGATTGTGAGGATTGTTTCCCGATGAATCACCTGACTCGTGTGCCATCCGCACTGCTGGCGCAGTTCGGCGGCCGGGTGAGTGACATCCGGATCAACCGCGGCAATGAACTGCACTGCCGGATTGCGTACGGCGATGCGCCGGCACTCGCTGAATTGCTGCGGCACGACTCTCAGACCGAGCTGATCTTGATGGTCGCCAACGATCGGCGTGGGGACAAAGGGGTCTTTGAGATTCACTACTTGTTCGCGAACGACCGCGACAACTGGTTCGTCCATGCAACCGAAGAACTCCCGGGGGAGAACCCGACGATCGTCTCAATGGCCACCTTCTACTATCCGGCGTCGCGCTTTGAGCGGGAGATCCACGACCTGTTCGGCATCGAAGCTGTTCGCCATCCCGACACGCGGCCGCTGGTGCGTCACGCTTTCTGGCCGGACGATTACTTCCCGCTGCTCAAGGATGCCGCCCCGCCAGAAGATTTCAAGGACGATGGAACATCGTTTCCCTTCAGGCCCGTGGGTGGCGAAGGGGTCTACGAAATTCCAGTCGGTCCGGTGCACGCGGGCATCATCGAGCCCGGACACTTCCGCTTCAGCGTCGTGGGCGAGACGGTCATCGACTTGAAGATTCGCCTCTACTTCACGCACAAAGGCACCGAGAAGTTGTTTGAAGGACGATTGCCTGCCGAAGGCGTGAAGCTGGCCGAGCGCATCTCCGGCGACACCACCATCGGTCACTCGCTCGCATACTGTCAGGCGCTCGAATCGCTGGCCGGCACCGAAGTGCCGGCGAGAGCGCGGTTCTTGCGCGTCATCCTGCTGGAGATGGAGCGGATCTATAACCACATCGCCGACTTTGGCGCCATCGCCAACGACACGGGCTTCGCCTTCGCTCACGCGCACTGCTCAAGGCTGAGAGAACAGTTGCTACGCTTGAATAAGCAGTTGACCGGGAATCGCCTTTTGCGCGGGGGCATACTGCCGGGCGGCGTAGGTCACGATATGCCGCAGGGACTCGATCTGCCGGGCGAGCTCGATGCGATTCGCAAGGACTTCGATGAGGTCGTCGAGATCTGCCGTCGCAACACGATTCTGATGGATCGGTTTGCAGGAACCGGCACACTTACCAACAAGACTGCCATCGATCACGGCGTGCTCGGCTACGTCGCCCGCGCTTCAGGCATCGATGCCGACGTTCGGCGCGATCATCCCTTCGCGGCGTATCGCGAGCTGAAGTATCCGTGGAAAGTTCCGGTCTATCGCTCTGGTGATGTGTACGCGCGCACGATGGTGCGCGTGGAAGAAACCCACGAATCGGTGAGTCTCATCCGGCAGGCCTTTCATCATCTGCCTTCCGGTCCGCTGGTCAGCGCCCTCGGAGTTCTGCCCGCGTTCGAGCCAGCCTTCGGAATTGTCGAGGGGTGGCGCGGGGCGATCGTTCATTGGGTGATGGCCGACGAGCGAGGCCGAATGTACCGCGTCAAAGTCAAAGATCCATCGTTCGTGAACTGGCCGGCGCTGTCGTTCGCGGTGCTCAAAAACATCGTGCCCGACTTCCCGCTCTGCAATAAGTCCTTCAACCAGTCATATTCGGGGAATGACCTTTAGTAAAGTATCACCGAGAACGCCGGCCTGTCTTCGCATCTGGTACCATACGACGCTGGAGCTGTAGCGTGGAGTGGACCGACGTGATCGCGCGGATTGAGCACGGGTTGGGCAACCTGCCGGGCCTCGACGCGCAGATCCGAATGGCTCCTCGGCCTCGACTTGGATGGAGGCCCGGCACCACACCCGAACAGGCGCGCGTGGCAGCCGGGTTGCTGTTGTTGTACCCGACCGGTGGTCATGCGATCGCGCTGCTCACGAAGCGGTCGTCGAGCCTGCCGCAACACGGCGGCCAGGTGTCGCTGCCGGGTGGTGCGGTGGATCCGGGCGAGACCATCGAAGCGGCCGCCTTGCGCGAGGCCCACGAAGAAGTGGGCCTGTCGCCTCTGGCGGTGGCCGTGGTTGGCCGCCTGACGCCCCTGCACATTCCGGTCAGCGGCTTTCTGCTGCACACCGTCATTGGACTGGCCCAGCAGCGGCCGGTGGTCTTTCCGGCCTCTCCCGAGGTCGATCGGATCATCGAGGTGCCCGTGTCAGAGCTCGCCGACCTGCAACACCAGCGCTGCACGACCCGCATGAGAGACGGCATCGAGATCGAGACGCCGTACTTTGACGTGGACGGCGAGCAGGTGTGGGGCGCCACGGCCATGGTGCTGGCCGAACTGGTGGCGTTGCTAGCCCGACCTCCAGCGCCGTAGCCGCTTCACCTTCACCGTTCGGCCCGGTCAGGTAGAATCAGAGAGATCGTCCACCCAACAGGAGCCCCAGATCTTGTCACCACGTCGCCAGGAACCCGATCCATCGCTGCTGGACATCATCGATCGTGCCCCGGCTGACGGGCCACACAGCCCGGGGGCCGCGGCATGGCCGCCCCCGGGAGGATCGTGGCCACCCTCGGGAAACTGGCCGCCGGTGGGAGGGAAGGGCGGTGGCGGGCGCGACCAGGTTGTGGCCCTGCACGAGGCGGCGCAGGAGAAATACCTCAACTACGCGCTGTCCGTGATTACGGCTCGCGCATTGCCTGATGTGCGAGATGGTCTGAAGCCGGTCCAACGCCGCATTCTGTATACGATGTGGCAGCAGAATCTGACCGCCGACCAGAGGTTCCGCAAGTGCGCCAAAGTGGTCGGCGACGTGATGGGCAGCTACCACCCGCATGGCGATTCGGCCATCTATGAGACGCTGGTGCGCATGGCGCAGTCGTTCTCGTTGCGTTACCCGCTGGTGGACGGTTCGGGCAACTTCGGATCGCTTGACGGCGATGCGGCGGCAGCCATGCGCTATACCGAGTGCCGCCTGGCACGGATCTCGGACGAGATGCTGCAGGAGATCGACAAGGACACGGTGCCGTTCCGCCCGAACTACGACGGCACGACAACGGAACCTGTGGTGCTGCCGGCCCGCATTCCGAACCTGCTCGTCAACGGCGCCACGGGCATCGCTGTTGGCATGGCGACCAGCGTGCCGCCTCACAATCTGGCCGAGATCTGCACGGCGCTATTGAAGCTGCTCGACAACCCCGAACTCACCAGCGTCCAGTTGTGCCGTTACGTGAAAGGGCCCGACTTTCCGACCGGCGGACACATGCTGAACAGCGTCGAGGAGTTGAAGGAAATCTACCGGACCGGCGCCGGTTCGATCCGGTTGCGAGGTACCTGGGAAGATGGACCGTCGACGCGCGGCGGCAAGACGCTGGTGATTACCAGCATTCCCTATATGGTGAACAAGGCCCAACTGGTCGAGCGCATCGCCGAAATTGTGATCGGCCGCAAGCTGCCCCCGCTGGTCGACGTAAAGGATGTCTCGACCGACGATGTGCGGATCCAGCTCGAGGTGAAGAAGGACGCCGACGAGAAAATGGTGATGGCGTACCTGTGCAAGCACACGCCGCTGCAGACCACCTTCCCGGTCAACCTGACGTGCCTGATTCCGACCGAGAATCCCGAAATTGGCCGGCCGGATCGGCTCGACCTGAAGTCGCTGCTCTGGCACTTCCTGCACTTCCGCCTTGATGTCGTCACACACCGCCTCGAACACGAACTGGTTACGCTCAAGAAGCGCATCCATGTGCTCGAGGGATTCGAGAAGGTGTTCGACGTCCTCGACGAGATCATCCGTATCATCCGCAAGTCGGACGGCAAGGCGGACGCGGCCACGAAGATCATGGCCCGCTTCGAACTCGACGCCGAACAGACTGACGCCATCCTCGAGCTGAAGCTGTACCGGCTGGCCAGGCTGGAGATTCTGGCGATTCGCAACGAGCTGGACGAGAAACGGAAGCGGGCCCTGTCGATCGGCGCACTCCTGCGGAACGACGAGGGCCGCTGGGCGTTGGTGCGCAGCGACATTCAGGCGATCCAGAAGCAGCACGCGGCGTCCAACGTGGACGGCCGCCGCACCTTGATTGAATCGGTCGAGGAGGTCGAGTACTCCGCCGACGACTTCATCGTGGAGGAAGACAATGTCGTGATCGTGTCGCGCGACGGCTGGGTGAAGCGGCAGAAGGAAGTGAAAGATCTGTCGACGACGCGGCTTCGGGAAGGCGACGCCGTGCTGGCGGTGTTGCCCGGCAGCACCCGCGCCACCGCCGTGTTCCTGACGAATCTTGGCGTGGCCTATACGTCCAGAATCGTTGACGTGCCTGCGTCAACCGGGTACGGCGAACCCATTCAGCGGCTGTTCAAGTTCCGGGATGGCGAGCGGGTGATTGCGGCCTTCAGCCTCGACCCGCGCGTGGCGAAGGACATTCTGCCAGCGAAGGCAGGGGCGGTGCCCGGCCGTCACGCCGTGGCGGTCACCAGTGACGGCTACAGCCTGCGGTTCGGGTTCGATGGCGTGGTCGAGCCCAGCACGCGAACGGGTCGGCGCTTTGCCCGGCCCGCTGACGGCGTCGAGGTGGTGGGCGTCGCCATGATCGACGGCACCGAAACGGTGATTGCCGCCACGGCCAAGGCCAGGGCCATGCTCTGCAAGGTGAGCGAGATCAACTATCTGTCTGGACCCGGCAAAGGCGTGATCCTGATCAAGCTGCACCCGGGCGAGGATCGGGTGTTGGGGTTCCTTGCGTCGACCGGCGATCGCGACCTGCTGACGGTCGAAACCAGCCGCGGCGCCGAGCAGACCATCAGCACCACGAAGTACGAGGTGACGGGCCGCGGCGGCAAGGGGCGGGAACTGCTGCAGCGGGGCCAGTTTATGCGGGTGGTTCCGGGCGAGCCAGCCCCCCCATTGTCGCTCGATAACACAAGAGGGTAGAATCGTAGTATTCAGGATGTGATGATCACGATCGCAGCAATGGGCCAGGAGCCCAAGACAGGTCCGCAGGCGGCGCCGTCGTCGATGGCCGATTGGCGGGCCATGGTCGCCCCGTACCAGCACCCTGATGTCCGGCGATCGTTGTGGCAAGTGGTGACGACACTGGCGCCGCTGGCGATCGCATTCGTCCTGATGTATCTGTCGCTCGCCTGGTCCTACTGGCTCACCCTCGTGCTGATGGTGCCCACCGCAGGTCTGCTGGTGCGGACGTTCATCATCATGCACGACTGCGCGCACGGTTCGTTTGTGCCATCGCGGCGGATCAACGACCTGCTCGGCTACCTCACCGGAGTGATCACCCTGACGCCGTTCCACGAGTGGCAGCACGAACACGCCATTCATCACGCCACGGCGGGCGATCTGGACCGCCGCGGTCACGGCGACATCAACACACTGACGGTTCGCGAGTATCGAGCCCTGAGCTTCTGGGGACGTCTCGGATACCGGCTGTACCGCAATCCGGCGGTGCTGCTGGGGTTCGGCCCAATCTATCTCATTCTGGGACAGCGTTGGCCGGGCCGCCAGACGCGCAGGGGATCGCCGCAGTTTGTCAGCGTGTGGATCACCAATCTGGGCATCATCGCGGGCATCGTGCTGTTTGGCTGGCTGATTGGTCTGAAAGCCCTGGCGCTGATCTATGCCCCGACGATCTACCTGGCGGGCATCGCCGGCGTGTGGCTGTTCTACGTGCAGCATCAGTTCGACGAGGCGTATTGGCAACCGCACCCGCGGTGGGACTACGTGAAGGCGGCGATTGCCGGGTGTTCGTATCTGAAGATGCCGCGCATCCTGCAGTGGTTCACCGGCAATATCGGGCTGCACCACGTGCACCATCTGGCCCCGCGCATTCCGAACTACCGATTGCAGCGGGCTCACGACGAAAACCCGATCTTTCACGATGTGCCCGTGATCACCCTGAGCCGGATCACACCGCTACTTTTTCTGGCGCTGTGGGATGAGACACAGGGCCGGATGGTGGGTTTCCGGGAACTCCGGGCGAACTAGGTACCTTCTTGGCGCGCCATCGCGACGGATGAAGCGAGTTTTTCGTCACCCCCGCGCCCCGTCCGTCACCCCCGCGAAAGCGGGGGTCCAGGATCTGGATTCCCGCGTTCGCGGGCATGACGACGGGAGAGCGGGAATGACGGGATGGCGGTGCCTCTCCCGTCGCCGATCACCCTTGGGCCGCCATAGCCGAAGGCGAAGGCGCCAGCGAGAGGGCTTGGCAGTTTGAGGCGGTGCTTCGCTAAATGATTCTATCCTTCCTCGTGTACATCGGGATTGCGCTGGCGTTGGTCGGGCTGGTGTCGGTGGTGCGGCCCATCACGTCGCTTCGCATACGCCACCGCTCGGTCGCCGCGCTCGTCTTCGCCCTGGGCGCCGTGCTGACACTGGTCGCCATCACG
>CAYHRK010000052.1:15639-19717 GCA_964358795.1 uncultured Vicinamibacterales bacterium | reverse complement strand
CTTAGGTACGACGGCGGCCGCAAGAAACCCGCGACCCCTCCGGCGCCGGCGGAACCGGACTCACGGTAGAGCCAGTTCGTGGCCAACCCGATCGACCGCCCCATCCTGCGCGCAGTCTTCGAGGCTGAGCCGGCTCAGAACGAACACGAGGCGGGCCAGTTTCTCCAGCCGACGCAGATCGGGGAGGCATGCACGGCCAACCTCATCGAGCTGGCCGATGGCCCGGCCACAGATCTCGACAAGGTCACGAAACGCGGCGCCTGCCAGCTCTCGATCTCCCCGGTAGTACTCGAGCCGGCCACCAGGCCGGTACGCGGGCCACGCCTCGAGTCCGAGGAACCGCCGCGCCAGGTCGGCCCGGTACGTGCCGAAGGCGTGCGCCAGGCCCACGAAGTCGGCCACCAGCTCGTCCATCACCGAGTGCGGCAGCAACCCGCAGAGACGATAGACGAAGTAGTGCGTGCATTCGTGCTCACGCCGGATGACGAGGGATTGAGCCAACCACTCCGCCTCGTCCAGACCCGCCTGCGCCGCCGTCACGCCACTGTAGGGACTTCGGCTGAGGAGGATGAATCGATCCTGGTAGAGCGCCTTCTGCGGGACGAGTCGCTGGAACTCATCCGCCCACGTCTCGCCGTCGTCATGCTGGCGCGTGCGTTCCCATTCGGCCCGGTAGGTCGCGATCCGATCCCAGTTGTTCAGCCCCGCCACTAAACAGGCGCCGACCGACGCGGGCACAGGCACTGGTTCGTTGCGTTCCGTGAGCGCCTGGACGATCGCCACGAAGTCGCGGCGGTCGGCTATCGTCAGCACCGGCACGCGCCCCGCGATGGTCGGATGGACGGCGAGGTCGATTGCGCGGCGGTCACACGGCACCAGGCCGGGCGCAAACGCCCCGGCCGCGTCGAAGTCGCCTCGCAGCGTGGCCGCCCGGTACGCAGCGTCGCGGCTCATGCCGTCCTGGATTGGGAATCGCAGTTGCACGAATCTGTCCTGCAGCGCCGGGAATGCGCCGCGCTCCCAGGCATCGCGCTCGTACGCGAGCCAGGCGTCGATGTGTGGTTCATCGGGCAGGGGCAGGGCCGGCGGGTGTTCGGGAAGGCGCGGCGCTGCCGGGCGGTCAGGGGTGGATGGGACGCTCATACCATCTGGCGCCGGGCCAGTTCTGCGAACAAGCCATTCTTCGCCATCAATTCCTGGTGGGTTCCCATCTCGGCCACGCGACCGCCATCCAGGTAGCAGATGCGGGTGGCGTTGATGATGGTGCTAAGCCGATGAGCAATGACGATGCGAGTCGCATCCATCCGATCGAGGCTCTCGGTGACGATGGCCTGCGCGCGATTGTCCAACGCGCTGGTCGCTTCGTCGAGGAAGAGGATTTTCGGCTGGTTCACGATCGCGCGGGCGATCATCAGGCGCTGGCGCTGGCCACCCGACAACGTGCCTCCGCCTTCCGAGACGTACGTGTGCATACCCATCGGCATCTGCCGGATGTCCTCGGCCAGTCCGGCCTGTTCGGCCGCAACCCAGGCCTCGTCGATCGTGTGGGAAGTGGCGCCAATGATGTTGCGGTAGATCTCGGTCGGCATGACCCGGCTGACCTGCAGCACGACGCCCAACTGCTGGCGCACCATGCGCAGGTCGAGTGCAGACAGGTCCTGGCCATCGTAGTAGATGGTGCCGCTGCCGGGCTGCTCGAATCCGAGCATCAGGCGCATCAGCGTGGACTTGCCGCAGCCGGAACCACCGACGAACGCCACGAACTCACCCGGCTCGATCTTGAGCGAGAGGTCCTTGACGATCCAGGGGCCGTCAGCGTCGTAGCGGAAGTGCAGGTGCGACAGTTCGATGCCCCCCCGCAGCTTGCCCGGGAACGCCTTGGAGTTATCTGCCTCGGGCGGCGTCGACAGGATCGGCTGGAGGCGCTCGTACAACGGAACGATGCGGAGCAGGTTGAGCGAGGCGTCGCCCAGCGCCTGCATGGCCGCGAGGAACAGGGCGTAGGCCGCAGTGAACGCGATGAAGTCACCCGTGGACAGGCCGGGCTGATGTGTCTCGGCCGCGGCCTGCTGGTCGGCGAGCATCACCGTGAAGATGATGATCGACGACAACACCGGAAACGCGGTCGTGAAGGTCACCGCCACGTTCTGAATCGTCCCGACCCGGAAGGTGATCCGACGTTGTTCGGCGAACTGCTGGGCCCAGATGCGAAAGGCATGCTGTTCGGCCCCGCTGATGCGCAACTTGGACACGCCGCTGATCAGGTTGAGGACGAGGCCCGTGATGCGGCCGCGTAAGGTGATCTCGGCGCGCTGGAACCGCAGTTGAAGATAGTTGGCCGTGAGCGTCGTGCCCACGTACACGATGGTCAGCCCGATGGCAGCGAGCGCGAGCCTCAGGTTGTAGCTGAACATCTGCCCGACGTAGAAGAGGCCGCTCAGCGACCCGAGGATCGCAGCCACGCCTGCGCCGGACACGAGTTCCTGGATTTGATCCACGCCGCCCGCGCGGTCGGCCAGGTCGCCGGCCTCGTACTTCCTGAAGAAGTTGACGGGCAGGTTCATCAGCCGGTCCCACACCGCCGCCTGGATCGACGATCCCATCCGGGCCTGGATGCGCACCGTGGCGACACCCTGCACGAACTTGAACGCCGACGTGCCCACGGCCGCCAGCAGCAGCGCCACGGCGAATCCCAGCAGCATCGCGCGGTCGGCCTGGGGAATGGCCACCGCGAAGAGCTGTCCCGTGAGGTACGGCGTCACCGTTCCGAACATGCCGATGACCAAGGCCATGAGGACGAGCCCCCGGTAGTCGCCCTTCATGCCGCGCAGGCCAAACAGGATCAGGCCGCGCACGTCCAGGGACGCGGCGGGGAACGGCCGGTAGAAGCTGTAGGCAAAGTCCGCCAGCGTCGCCGCCACCTCCGGCGACATCTTCTTCCGATTCTCGGTGTCGGGATCCACGGCCACGTACGCGCGGGGTCCGGTCGGCAGCACGGCGACCGGTTTTCTGGTCTCGGCGGCCTGGCACAACAGGGGCCCCTGGTCCCGCCGCCACCACTCGCCCCGCAGCGCCACGACACGCGTGCGGTACCCGGACGCGCTGGCGATGGCGCTGACCATTTCCTCGTAGCTGAGTTTGTCGGACGCCGCCGGATGCGGCCTGACCTCGATGCCCAGCGACTGGCCGATTAGCGCGCAGGCGTGGAGAATGGGTTCTTCCGATCCGGCTTCGGCAAACTCGGCGGGCCGGGTGGCTTTGGGGCGCAGGACGGACCCGATCGCGTCGTACCCGGCGATTTCCGCGGCTTCCGACTGATTGGCCTTCTGCTCGAGCCGAACGAACTCATCGACCGCCGCGAGCCGCTTGTTGACGAGCTCGCACTCGCACACCACCCCATGGAAGGCATCAATGCCCTCCCAGAACCCGGGGTGGCCGATGGCGTCGGCGGTAGCCATCGGCGTGACGTGCAGATCGCCGCCCCCGTCGTCGATGGACTGGAGCCAGATGTTGCTCGACAGCGGGAAGACCGCCCGCTCGAGTTCGAATGACGGGGACGACGTGTCGTTGATGAGAACACCGCTCGAAGGGATGTCCACCCACACGACCCCAGCGGCCGACGTCGCGCGCGCGGAGGTTGGCAGGTCGGCCTCCACACCAATGCTCAACGTGACGTCGCCGTCGCGGCCTGGTCCGCCTCCCCTCGCCAGCTTGCGCAACAGGCTGCTGATCCACGCCTCGATGGCAGCCGACAGCTCGGCAGGGCGAATGACGGCAAGCTGCCTGAGGCGTTCGCGCGTCAGCCGTCGCAGCTTCGTCGAGGGCTTGGGCACCGCAAGAAAACCCGATCCCGGTGCAAGGCTCAGATCGAATCCAAAGAAACACTGCCTTGCGGCGACATCCATGAAGTGGGTGCGAGGACCAACAGGGCGTCCGTTCTCGACGGCGACGGTGAACAGCAGCACGCCACCCGCCTCAATGTAGTAGACCGCATCGGGATCATCGATGAGGAATGGGCGATGCGCATTCGCCTCGATCGATTCACCTTCCCCGGCCAGGCTTCGCTCTTCGGCGGCCG
>CAYHRK010000052.1:0-15539 GCA_964358795.1 uncultured Vicinamibacterales bacterium | reverse complement strand
TGGAGCGGACGGCAGGACGGGAAGGGCCGGCCGCGCGGGCGAGACCGGTGGGACAGGGCGGGCCGTCACGGCGGGCACAGTCATGAAGACCGTGTGGTCGCCGGGGCGTTCAGCAGGGCCAGCCGTCCCGTGCGACTGCGGCTGCACGCACTCAATCACCGTGGAGCCAATCCTGAAACGCTGGCCACCCGCCACGTGCGCCTCGAACACGCGGTCGGCGCCCACCCACAGGCCATTGGCGCTGCCCAGGTCGCTCACCTTCAGGCCACCCGGCTCGCGTTCGATGCGGGCATGGCGCCGTGACACGCTGGGGTCGTTCACGACGAGGTCGCACGCCGGATCACGCCCCACGACAATCGGCCGGTCAATGCGGCAGGTCTGGCCGACGCGCGACACGTCGGCGGTTGTCACGATCGCGATCGTGAACACGGCACCGGGCTGGGTCGGATCGGTCATCGTCGGGGTATCAGTGCATCGCGATCAAGTGGCGGTACGGCCCTTCAATGTCCTTCATCTCGTCGTGCGTGCCGCGCTGCACGATCTTGCCGCGTTCCATGACGACGATCTCGTCGCAGTCACGGATCGTGCTGAGGCGATGGGCGATGATGATGCCCGTGCACCCCCGCCGCCGCATGCTCTCGTCAACCCACGCCTCGGTCGACGGATCGAGCGCGCTGGTCGCCTCGTCCAGGATGATGATGCTCGGCTCGCCCACCATGGCGCGGGCGATTTCCAGTCGCTGGCACTGACCGCCACTGAAGTTGCCGCCGCCCTCCTGCACACGGGACCCGTACGTGTCCTGGCGGGACTCGATCACTTCGTCGATCGCCGCATCCTTGCAGGCATGGCTGATGCGCCCCAGCGGAATGGTCCCATCCCACATCGTGACGTTGTCGGACACCGATCCCCCGAACAGGAAGATGTCCTGATCCACCACGGCCAGGGAGTTCACGATCAACTCGCGCGGGATCTGCGACCGCGGCACGCCGTCGAAGAGGACTTCGCCATCCCAGGCGGCATACAACCCGGACACCACCTTGGCGACGGTGGACTTGCCGCTTCCGCTGGCGCCCACCAACGCCACCCGCCGCCCCGGCTCGACGGTGATGTTGAAGTCCTGGATGAGGGGCGGGTCGAGCGGGCTGTACCCAAAGGTGATGTTCCGCAGCTCGACTTTGCCAGTCAGCTTCACGAGTTTTTTCTCGAACGGGGACGGCTTCCCGGCCAGCGCGTACTGCGCGTCCTCCGGGTTCCGCAACACGTCATCCAGGCGGTTCATGTCGGCCTGGAGTTCCTGGAGCGTTGACCCGAACTGGACCAGTGTGTTGAGCGGACGCGTGAAGCTCCACAGCAACGTCTGGTAGGCGACGAGCATGCCGACCGTCAGTTCGCCGTTCATCACCTTGAGCCCGCCCAGGGCGAGCACGGTCGCCGTGGACGCTGTCTGCACGAAGGGAGGGACCATCTGGGCGATCTGCCCCAACACGCTGAGATCCTGCATCGTGTTGACGGTCTTCGCGTAGTAGCCCGACCACCGCGCAAAGAACTCCGCTTCGGACCCCGTCGCCTTCAGCGTCTCGATCATGCGGAGGCCGTTCATGCCGGTGCCCCCCAGCTTGCCGCGGTCCTGCGTCAGCCGCCGGCTGGCATCGGTCCGGGCGCGGGCCGACAGCTTGATGGCCGCTGCGTTCAGCGCCGCAATGGCGATGACCGCAAACGTCATCGAGACGCTGTAGAACATCATCAGCGCCGCATAGAACACCGTCATCGCCAAGTCGATGGCGGTGGTCGCCAGCTTGCCCGAGACGATACGCGCGACTTTGTCATTGATGAGCACGCGCGACCCGATCTCGCCCGCGAACCGTTGTCCGAAGTAGGCGGCCGGCAGCCGGAGGATGTGTCTGAAGAAATTGCTCGACGTCGACAGCGCCAACTTCGTCTCGAGCCGCAGCAGGTAGTACTTCTGCAGCCAGGTCAGCGCCCCCTGGATCACGATGGTCAGGCCCATCGCCAAGAGCAGCGGCCTGATGAGCCATGCCTGGCCGGCCACGAGATAGGAGTCGATGAAGAGACGCGTGAAGGTCGGCACCACCAGCCCTGGCACCACCAGGAACAGGCCGCACACGATCGTGAAGGCCAGCGCCTTTTCCGACCCAACCAGGCGCCGGCGCAGGGCGGGCAGCATGTCGGGCGCATTGCCGCCCTTCTTGAAGTCGGGACCGGGCTTGAACGTCAGGACGATTCCCGAGTACGCGACATCCAACTCCTGGAGCGTCAGCTCGCGTGGGCCCTGCGCGGGATCGTTGATGAAGACCCGCTGTCGATCGAATCCCTCGAGCACGACGAAGTGGTTGAGGTTCCAGAACAGGATCACGGGGAACGGTAGGTCGTAGAGCTTCTCGACGCTCTCGTACTTGAAGCCCTTGGCGTCGAGGCCGTACTTGCGGGCGGCCTTCAGCACGTTGCTGGCTTTGCTGCCGTCGCGCGAGACGCCGCATTCGTGGCGCAGTTCTTCGAGGGACAACCACAAGCCGAGGTGAGACAGGACGATGCTGAGTGCCGCAGCCCCGCACTCCACCGCCTCCATCTGCAGCACGGTAGGGGTCTTCACGCGGCGGCGCGGGGGCGTCGCCAGCGAAGCCTTGGGCGTGTCGGGAGCGGTCTCGTCGCTCATCGAGGCTCTCTCAGGATGCGCCCACGGCGCCCCGGAGCATGGGGATGATGTAGCTGATGGGCGGGCGCCGATCGACGACCACCGACACGATGATCTGCGTGCCACCGTCGATCTTGAACGGTGGGCCCGACGACGAGGACCACGTATACCCACTGGGCGTCGCGGGGTTCGACATCAACGAGGCCCAGACCTCAATCTTCGACGACTCGCCCAGCAACTGGTTCGCGAGGGCTTCGTTTGCCACCGCGGATCGCACCGCCTGCGGCGTGACGGGGTACTCCCCCACCGTCCTGATCTTGCCCACCAGGAAGCCGTACTCTTCCTTCCTGACCGTGGACGGGGAGATCTGCGCTTCCATGCCCGGCTTGATGCGCTTGCCCAGCGAGGCATTGACATATACCAAAGGTTCGAGCATCGCGGACGGCGGTTCCACGACGGCGATCGCCTCACCAGCCGTGACGCGGTCGCCCGCGCGCTTTTTCACCTCGACGACGCGTCCTTCCACCGTGCTCTTGACGTTGGTCACCGAGGCCGCCGTCCTGGTGGCGCGCTCGTAGTCTTCCTTGGCGACTTGCACGGCAGACTCGCGCGTCCTGGTCCGCTGCTCGACCGTCCGAATCGTCGACATCAGATTCGACACTTGCACCCGCAGACTCAGCACCTGTTGCTCCTGGCCATCCACGCGGGCCCTGGTAATGAGGCCCTTCTTCAGCAGGTCGCGCTTCTGCACCAGGTCCGTCTCGAGGCGCGCCAGTTCCATCCGGAAACGCGCAATGTCGGACTGGTATCCGGCGATGGTGGCCTGATCTTCGGAGCTGGCGGCCTCGTACTCCCGTTGCGCCTGCCCGTACTTCTGGCGCAGTTGATCGACCTGAGCCTCGATGTCGAGTTGGGCGATCACGCCAACCGCCTGGTCCGGCCGGACCGTGTCGCCGGTCTTGAGATTCAACTGCGTCAGCACACCCTGCCCTTCAGCCCGGATTTCGCGCAGGCTGCCGCCCCGCAACAAAATGCCGAGCCCGTCAATCCGCGTCGGGATGCTGCCGAAAACGCTCCAGGCCAGGACACACACCAGGACGCCGCCAAGGGTCCAGAGCGCGATCCACCCTCGCGGCGACGTCACCTGCATCAGGACGTCCAGTCGCTCGGGCGAGGCCAGCCGATCCATGGCGGCCTTGCGAAACAGCTCCTGTCCCATGTCCCATTCCCCCAGGGCGGCGCAACCGCCCATTCGGTCCCTACTTGATGACGATGCCGGCCGGCTCGAACACAAGCTCCTCGGTGGCGGCCGCCGTACCGCCCACGGTACGCACGAGGTCGCCCATCTCGAAGCGCAGCCGCACGAGGATGCCCAGGTACGTCTGCTGCAGGCGGATCAGCTCGAGCTTGTCGGTGGTCACCTGCTCCTCGGTCCGCAAGGTATCGAACAGCGTGAGTTCTCCCACCTCGAACCGTCGCATCGTCCCCTCGAGCACGTCGGCGTCGTACTTGACGGTCTCCTCGGCTCGATCGATCGCGGCTGAAGTAATCCCCAGCGCACCGGCGGCGGTGTTCACGTTGTCGCGGATCGAGCGTTCGAGTTCGACCATCTCGATGCCCCGGGACTGCAGATCGGCCCGTGTCTGTGCCGCCCGGCCGCGCGCTGCGTTGTTGCCGAACGGCAGGTCGATCTTGAACTGGGCCTGGATGAACGGTTCCCATCGCCCGGTCAGAGAGCGTGCGTAGCCGCGCGCATCGTAGAACCGCACCGGCGATTCGTGCGTCGTCTTCGGCGCGAAGTCGCTGTAGATGGGCTGTTCCTCGTCGGGATAGAAATAGAAGAGCGGGCTCTCGTACGTGTTCTGCAGCCCGCCCGAAACAGTCACGTCGAAGAGTCGCTTCAGATCGGCGTGGGCTCCCGCATCCAGGGCGGCCGTCGCGCGCCGCACCCGTTCGAGTGCCCGCAGGTCGTTCCGGCGGACGATGGCGATGCGAACGAGATCGTTGATGGCGCCAACCGGCAGCCGTTCCACGGCCAGCCGATCCGCGGCGCGCGGCATCGCATCCAGGACCGTGGCACCCGCCCCGATGCTCTGCGCCAGACCGACGCGAGCAGCAACCAGCGTCGCGCGTGCGTTCTTGAGCGACGTGTTCACCGCCGCGGCCCTGGCGCGTACCCGATTGAGTTCCATCGCCGGGACGTCGCCGGCGGTCACCTGCTGCTCGGTCAGCTTCGCCAGATTCGCCTGGCGGGCAGCCGATTCCTCGAGCAGGTCGACCGTGGACTGGGCGCCCGCCAAGTTCACATACGCCAACACCGTGCGAAACACTTCTTCGGTCGTCGCGTAACGCACCTGTTCGCGACGGGCCTCCAACGCCCACCTGGTCGACAGCTCGGATGCCGTCACCGACACGGCGCCCCGGCCCTTGCCCAGTGGCACCGTGGCCGAGAACGAGACCTTTGACGGGAATCGAACGGGCGCGGCCAGGCCACCGAAGGACGGGTCGAAGGGTTTGTCCTTGTAGCTGTTCTCGGTGCTCTGCAGTTGCACATTGGCGCCAAGGTCCGCCCCATTCCGGAACGGACGCAGATAGCGAAGGCTGAGGGTGAACTGCCGCTGCAATTGATCCGTGGGTGCCACACCGAGCCGAGTGTAGGCAAGACCTGCGCGGGTGCCGATGAGGTCGCTGAGTTGCGCCCACGTCGTCAGCGTCTCCTTGGGCAGTTGCGAAACGCTCGTCAGGACGCCGCCGACACCGTACCCCCCCGAGAAGTCGATCTTCGACACCTGCGTCAGCGCGCGGTACCAGTTCGCTGCCTCATCTACTTCGGAGAGCCCCGTGCCCAACGAACACAAGTCCATGAGGCTGACCAGACCCGACAGGCTCCCGAGTCCGGGATCGGTGAGGTTGCGGGGCGTCCCCAAGTCGTCGAACTTCTGTTGATCCGGATCGTCCAGGAGCCCCGTTCCCGCGTTGGCCAGCGCCTTAGTCGGCGAGAAGCTCATGAAGTTCGTCGACACGCTCCCGAAGACCTCCGGGCACGCAGGCGTGTGGGTCTGGAGCGTCGACGCCATCTGGCGGAATTCCGCCGCGAGCGGGATGTACTGATCCGCCAGTTTCTTGTAGGCGTCACGCTTCGCGACCTCCAACCGGTAGAAGTTGGGGTCGATCGGCGTGTGGAGGTACTGGATGGTTGGTCCGACGACCACACTCGCATCGAACATCCCACGCGTCTCGCGATATCGTCCGGCTGCGGCCTGGACGTCCTGCAGAGAAAGGGAGAGCGCCGGGCTGTGCATGATCGTCAGCCGCACGGCTTCCGACAGGGTCAGCGCGGGAGTGGTCAGCACGGGCGGCGTGTAGTCCCGGGGGCTGAATGCCAGCGTCGCCGGAATCCGAACGTCCTGAGCGGCGGCCAGCGGAACGACCGCGAGGACCGCCGCGCACGCGACCAGCAAAGTCCGAGTCGCACGCATGGTTACCTCCCCGCCGCTGGCGGCATCGTAATCAGCTGAGGACCGGCGACCGTGGCGCCGGTAATCAGCGTAGCCGTCTGGTAGCGCAGCTCGGCCACCAGCTGCCACAGGTCGCGCCTGGCGGACGCAAGCGTCAGCCGCGCGTCGGTCAACTGCTGTTCCGTCGTCAGCGTGTCGATCAGCGTCGCCTCACCCGCGCGGAATCGCTCGATTTCGGCGTCAACCGTGGCCCGGTAGAAGCCCGCCGCGGCTTCGGCCTGCTGGACGCGATCCGCCGTTTCGCCAATGGTCTGGCTGACACGCAGCACATCCAGCGTGACCCGCCGCGCGAGATCGTCGGCGGAAATCCGGCGCTGGCGGTGGTCGGCCCCACGCTGGGCGTACTGGCCCTCGAGCTGGTTGTTGCCGAAGGGTTTCTCGAACTCCACGCCGAAGCTCATGCTCGGGCCGGTCCATCGGTCAATGACCCGGCTGACGCTCCGTTCGCCGAGCGCCGTGAGCCACGTACCAGCTTTCGCGTCGAATCGGGGTCCGAGGCTGCCCTTCGCGCCGACTTCGCGAATGCGACCAGCCTGCTCCAACTGTCTCGCGGCGCTGAGATCGCTCCGCTGCTTCAGCGCATCCTTGGTCAGGGCCTCGGTCGCGGCCGGAGCCAGCGCCGAGACGCCTGCGATGGGCGGGAATGCATCCTTGGCGCGAGGCAGCGAGTCCTCGACCTCGCTCGGTACGGTACCAATGGCGCGCACCAGCGCGAGGCGTGCGTCTCGCTCGCGGCGCCGGGCATCGTCCAGTCGGGCACGCGCCCGGGAGTCGCTGGCCTGCGCCCGGGCCAGTTCGGTCGCCGGCAGTTCCTCGGCCGTAATCAGATTGCGGGTGACCTCGACGATTCTCGTCGCGATCTCGACCGAACGGGCAGTCGCCTCCAAGGACTCCTGCGCGGCCCGCAGATCCCAATAGGCGCGGATGGTTCCCAGCGCGGCCGCCGACACCTGATGATCGTAGGCCAGCCGGCTCGCGTCACGTTCGATCAGCGCCGACTTCTCGCCTGCCCCGAAGACGTTGGAACCGCGCCCGCGCCAGAGCGGCATCACCAGGTTGAGCCCGGCCTTGAACGTCCACGTATCTTCGACGCCCTTGCCCCCAAAGTCCGAAGACAGCGGCTTGCCAACAAACGAAGTGGACGTGGCCGAACCGTCGAAGAACGGCGTGAGCCCGAGACCGCTCCGGAAGTACTTCGAGAGTTTCAACGACATGTTGCCGGAGCGGAAGAACTCGTCATCTGGAGGCGAGTCCAGTCGCGCCAGGCTCAGTTCGGCATCGGCGACCAGTTGCTGGTATTGGGTGACGCCGCCTCTCAGGCCGGCCAGCGAGTCGGTGATCAGTTGCTGGCGCGCGCTCAGCAGCGCGTCGCGGGCGCCGGCCGGCGAGTTGGCAATCAGCGCGTCGAGCGCCTGAATCTGAGACCCGAGGCCGGGGCTCAGCTGCGAGATGGACTTGACCTGCGCGCTGCCGGGCGGCAGCTTCTGCGCTTCATCCAGGAGGGTGACGAGCCGCTGCGTCTGGTCGGCGGCGGCCTTCCCCTGGGCTACGAAATCCTGCAGGTCCGTCCGCTTCTTGCGTTGGTCGGTCTTGCGGGTCTCGGTCAGCTCCTGGATGCGGTGTTCGAAGCTCACGTTGAGCAGCAGCGTCGGATCGAACAAGCCGGTCTGCTGCTGGGCCACCCCTTCCTGGCGTGTCGATGCGGCGTCCGCCAGTCGGATATTGGGGTTGTACGACAGCGTCATCCGGACGGCCTCTTCGAGCGTCACGCCATCGGCCTGGAACGCGACGACGGGCGCGGGCCCGGAGCCCACCTGCGCCATCGCTGGCGCGGTGCCGGCGGGTTTTTGGGGCGCTGGCTGGGGTTGGGCCGCGCCGGCCTCACACCAGGCGCCCAGCAGCAGCACCGTGAACACGACCAGACGGAGAAATCCGGTTACACTCCGGTTCATTCCAGCCTCCTCCTAAACGACTCGAGTCTTCGACATCGATCGACGACTGCGGGGGACCCGTGGCTTCTCTCGGTCAGCTGCCGCTCGTGTCTACGGAACCCTTGGGGGTGTTTCGCGCCGGATTGTACCAGAAAACGCTCACCCTGGATGTGTGCCCTTGAGGATTTGTGCCCTTGAAGATTTGTGTTCTCAGGCGCCGCATCGACACAGGGAGGCACCGACGCAGGGCACACGGACGCAGGACCGCTTGCGATGCCGTGGGCGTGGTGTTATGCTCCGCTCGGCGGTTACGCATTAAGCTGGTGAGAGTTGGTTTCATAACCGCTTCGAATCCCTAAGAACCGAGGTGGGCCATGAACCCTCTTGTGCGCAGTGCGGTGCTGGTTGCCGCGCTCGCGGCTATCGCCTCGACTGCTGGTTGCCAGAGTACCCCGACTGGGCCGTCCCTGGCCAACGTGGTGATCCAGAACGTGGCGCTGCAGGCGACCACGGCCGATGCGACCGTCTGTTGCTGCCGGGTGGTGGGCACCGCGACCAACAACAACGCCGTCGGCGTCCACGTCACTATCAAGTTCAAGGCGTACGACGGCCGGTTCGCCGACCCGATGTCCACGGTGGTGTATTTCATCAAGGACTTCCAGCCGAAGGCCGTCCACACGATCAGTGCGGCTGGGCTGCTGTTTCCATGCTCGTCGGTCGCCAGCGTGAAGTATGAGGTCGACGTGAAAGGCCTCGATTCTCCACCCGAGTAGGGTGTTCGGCCTCCGCTGTCTGTTGTCTCCAGATGCCGGGTGACCACTCGAGTTCGCCGGACGGAGTCTTTGCCGCCTTCGGGCCCAATCTGAGCGAACGAGCGCAGCGCGTCCGGGCGCTCTCCGTTGCCCGCTGGGGCGAGCACCGCGCCGTGGAGATGGTCGGCTGCGCGGGCAACTATCTGGATCTCCTGTCCAGGATTGAAAAGGTGGCCCCGTACTCGGAGCCCGTGCTCATCTCGGGCGAGAGCGGTGTGGGTAAGGAGCTGATGGCGCGGGCCATTTATCTCCTGAGTCAGCCCAGGAGCAGCCCGTTCGTCCCCGTCAACTGCCCGCAGTTCCAGGAAGACAACCTCACCGTCAGCGAGCTGTTCGGACACACCAAGGGCAGCTTCACGGGCGCCGTAGCCGAGCGCCGGGGCGCATTCGATGAAGCCGACGGCGGGGTGATCTTCCTCGATGAAATCGCCGACCTGAACCCCGGCACGCAGGCGCTTCTGTTGCGCACGCTCTCGACAGGCGAGTTGAAACCCCTGGGCGCGACGCAGCCCCACACCGTCAGCGTCAGGGTCGTCTCGGCCACGAACGTGCCGCTCAACCACTTGGTGATCACCAAGCACTTCCGCTACGACCTCTTCTTCCGCCTGCGACACTTCCATCTGCACGTGCCGGCGCTGCGTGAACGCGGTGATGATTGGGCACGGATTCTCGACTTCTGTCTCCGCCGCCTGTGCGAACGCTACGGCGTGCGCAAGACGTTTTCCCGCTCCGCGATTCGAGCACTCGAGGGCTACCGCTGGCCCGGCAACGTGCGCCAGCTCATCACGCTGGTGACGACCGGGTACGCCATGGCCGACGGGGCCGTCATCGAGGCCGACGATATCGCCGAGCAGCTCGAAGATGGGGCACTCGAGGAGCGCAGCCCGGACGATCTGCTCCTGCAGGTGATAGACGGCGCGAAGGACTTCTGGCAGGTCGTCTACCAACCGTTCATGGAACGCGAGCTGAACCGGAGCCAGGTGAAAGCCGTGATCAAGCGGGGCCTCGTGGTCGCCGAGGGGCACTACTCCCGTCTGGTGGACCTGATGCACATGCCCGCAGCCGATTACCAGCGATTCATGGACTTCCTGCGTCACCATCGGCTGAAACCCTGATCCGCTCCTGGGTTGGAGGTCAGCCTCCAGACGCTGGAGCTTGGCACCCAACTTCTGCGCGCGAGCGATTGTGTAGACACCAGCTAAGTTTCAGCGCAGCATCGGGTTGTCTCAAGACCGCTGGCTGGCACGAGTCTTGGTTACTCTCCGACGTCCGCGGCGCAGGATTGAGTCGGTTTCAACCCGGATGTGCGAGACGCGCATCGATCGCAAACCGTTGCTTCGAAGGAGGCAAGAAGATGGCCCAGAAGATGACCCGTGGAGAAATCCAGGATCTGCTCGCGAAGTTCGCCAAGGAGAGTCCCCAGTACCGTGAGGCCCTGATCAAGGACCCGAAGGGCATCATGGAGAAGCAGTTGAACACGAAGCTGGGATCGGTCAACGTCAAGGCCGTCGTGGAGTCCGCCGACACGATGTACCTCGTCGTCCCGCACGTCGCCAGGGAAGGCGAGTTGGGCGATGCGGATCTCGAGAAGGTCGCCGGTGGGTTCCTGGACGACTACGAAGTGAGCTGCGGCGGCGGCACGCTCAACACCTTCATCCAGCTCAACCTCTAAGCGGGGAACGCCCGTCCACGCGCCAAGTCAGCCCCCGAATGCTCCTGATCCTGTGCCCGGGCCATGGGGGCGGACTCTGGTTGCCGTGAACACAGCAGCACAGCGGGAGCGCCCGGAAACACGGGCGCTCCTTTTGTGTGTCCCGGTCACGTTCTGACCCGGCTCTCGGGTTTCGTGTCACGCGTCAGATCGCCCATGCCCTGGTTGTCGATCGCAGACCGACGTGCGATGGCATCGCTGGCCGCTTCGTTGTGGGAGCGGGTCGACGCCCTTCGCCACGTAGCGCAGGCTGGTCCGCCCGCATCACCGGCAGGCGCCGCCCTCACCCTCGACGACTGGGTTCGCGCCTGCTCGCCAGGCGACGCACCGGCACTGTCGCGCCGGTTGGCGTGGGACGGGCTGGATTCGGTGACCGCCACCGCCGCGCTGGCCGGACCAGTGGAAACCGCCGCCGATCTTCCCGGCTGGCTTGACTGGATCGAGGCGATTCTCGCCGAGGCGGACATTCTTTCCCGCGAGTACCGCGGCACCGCCCTTCCCGACTGTGATCCCTGGCTCGCCGCGACTGAACCGCCGTTTGTCGAACTGGCGGTAGCGGTCTGCCGCACCGCACGGCATCGTCTCCAGGACGACGCCCGCCCCGTCGCCGCCGATCTGTGCGCCGACGTCTCGCGCGCAATCGAGCAGCAACTGATGGCCGAAATCGGATCGTGCTGGTCGGCCGCCTTGTACGAAGCCTTCGACGCGAGTCGGCAGCCTGGCGAAAACCCCAGGCGGGAGGGGAACTACCGGCGATTCATCGAGTCCATGCTCGGCGGCGAGCTGAAGTGCCTGTTCCTCGCCTATCCGGTGCTCGCGCGCCAGGTGACGGCCGTCGCCGATGCGTGGGTGTCGAGCGTGCGCGAGTTCACGGAACGTCTTCACCGCGACCGCGCCCTTATCGAGCAGGCGATTGGCGGGGGTGCGCCGATCGGACGTCTTGCTCGGATCTGGCCCGCACTGTCGGATCCGCACGACGGACGCCGCCGCGTAATGGCGCTGGAATTTGAGCACGGTCAGCGGTTGATCTACAAGCCTCGACCCGTTGGCCTCGAGAAGGCGTTCTTTGACTTCCTGCAGTGGGCTCTGTCCAACGGCCTGGAACCCGCGCAACGGGTTATGCAGGTCATCGATTGTGAACGCTACGGGTGGATGGAGTTCGCGCGCCACGATCGGTTCGAAAACTGTGAGCAGGTGGCTCGCTATTATCGGATTGGCGGCGGACTGCTCTGTCTGGCGCACCTCCTGGGCGGTGCAGACCTGCACATGGAGAACATCGTCGCGACCCGGGATGGTCCCGTGCTCGTCGACACCGAAATGCTGTTGCAACCCTCGCGACGGCCAATGGGCAGAGCAGCCGACGACGCGGTTGCCTCGTGGCGCGAAGCGGCCAGCTCGTCGTGCCTCGCGACCGGGCTGCTCAGCCTGATCGAGTCGGGCCCCGGCGGATCCGCCTTCGACATCGGCGGCCTCCGCGGGAGCGGCGCGAGCGTGCCTGCAGTCGGCCAGCACGTCTATCGTCACCTCCGATCCGATCTCCTGCGCGTCGCGGAAGAGCCGTCATTCCGCGCCAGGACCGCGAACGCCGTCGTCCTCGACGGCGAGCCGCAGCGGCCTGAGTGGTATGGCGGCGCGCTTCTGGACGGGTTTCGGGACACGTACTCGTTCCTGCTGTCCAAGCGCGACGAGTTGCTGGCATCCTCGGGACCGCTCGCGCGCTTCCGCGGACATCCGACACGCCTGCTCGTGCGCCCAAGCAATCAGTACGCAACCCTCGCGCAGGTAATCGAGCGCCCCCGCTACCAGCAGGACGGCGCACGGCAGAGTCTTGCCATTGAAACGCTTGCTCGGCCGTTCGCACGGTCCGTCGCGAAGCCGTGGATGTGGCCCGTGGTGGCCGCCGAACGCCGCGCGTTGGAGCAGCTCGACATCCCTCGTTTCACCGTGCCGGCCGACGGCACGGTCATCACCGCCGGAACGGGGCCGCCGATCGAACACGGCGTAGCCGCGTCCGGACTGCAGTCGGTCGAGGCCCGGCTGCGAGACCTGTCGGACACAGAACTGCAGGACCAGGCCTGGCGGGTCCGAATGGCGCTCGTCGAAACAGTCGATTCGCACTTTGCCGCACCGTTCAGCCCCCCTTCTGTGTGGGCGCCGGATCGGGCGGCTGGCGTCGCGGATATGCTGGTCTCGGCCGCCGAGTGGATCGCCGACGAGCTGTTGTCGCGGCGCGACGGGGGCCTCAACTGGCCGCACCTCGTCGCTCCCGCGCGCCGCAGCGAAAGCCGCGCGCATCACCTGTACGACGGCACGCTCGGCGCAGCCCTGTTCCTCGCAGCCCTGGGCCGCGTCACGGGGGTCGCGCGGTGGACCCGGGTAGCCCGCGACACCGCGCTGCGCATCCGGCACGCCGTCAGCGCGGCCGCCGGCGATCCCGGCGCCGCCGACGGCCTGGGTATCTGCTCGGGAACGGGATCGATTGCCTACGGCCTCTCGTTATTGGGCCGTCTTCATGACGATGCGTCTTGCACTGAGCTCGCGCGCGACTACGCCTTGCGGATCGCGCCGGACGCCATAGCAGCCGACCGCGCCCTTGACGTGGTGCGCGGATCGGCGGGCGCCATCCTCGCGCTGCTCGCCGTCCATCGGTCCGCGGCCGATTCCCGCCTCGTGGATCTGGCCGTTCGCTGCGGAGATCGTCTGTTGGCCTGCGAGACGCAGACAGCGGACACAGGCTACTGGGACACACGCAGCGGCTCGCTGGTTGGCATGGCGCACGGCGCGGCGGGGATCGGGCTGGCCCTCCTGAGGCTCGCCGACCTGACCGGGCGGGACGACTTCCGCCAGTCAGGGGCGCGAGCCGTCAGGATGGTGATGGGTCAAGAGGACCTCGCTGGCGGCCGTTGGCCGATTGCGTACCGAGCACCGGGCTCCGATGACGCGGCTCCGGGGATGATCGCCTGGTGCCACGGATCTCCTGGCATCGCCCTCGCACTTGGTGAGGCGCTCGACCTTCTCGGCGACCATGCGATCCTGCCGCCCGTCATCGCCGCGCTCGACGCGACCGCACGGGCCGGTCCGCACGTGACCGAACACCTTTGCTGCGGAACCCTCGGCCGCTGCGACGCGCTGCTGACGGTGGGCCGCCGGCTCGATCTGCCGGTATTCATCGACGCCGCGATTGAGCTGGGAACCGGTGTGGTCTCGCGGGCCGCGGCTCGCCGTCACGTCCGCCTGAGCAGCGCCGGAGCCGAGTACGCCGTGTTCGATCCCGGCTTCTTTCGTGGTCTCTCGGGCGTGGGCTACCAGTTGCTGCGCTTGGCTGAACCCGCTACGCTCCCATCGATTCTCGCGTTCGAATGAACTTCTGTCGACCTCCCCTCACGCCGGTCGAAGTGGGATAATACCCGGCATGACGAAAGAGAAGGTGGGCGCGGCGCCACACGACGATGTGTCGCAGTATCTTGGGTCCGGCGCGGCCGGCGACGTGATCTATCAGGCCGGGGATGTCTCAGCCGACATGTTCATCATCCAGGACGGCCAGATCGAGCTTCTGCGCACATACGCCGGTGAAGTGTCGCAGGTGGCGCTGCTCGGTCCGGGTGACTTCTTCGGCGAGATGGCGATGCTCGAGGGCACGCCCCGCGAACTGACCGCGCGTGCCGTCACCATCTTCACCCTGCTGCGCATTGATGCCCACACCTTCAACTCGGTCGTGCGCGAGAATCCGGAGATCGCCATCCGTATCATCCGGAACCTGGCGCGCCGTCTGGCCGCCCATCTGGAGACCGACCGCCGCGCGGCCGACATCGCGATGGGACCGCTCAAGGGTATTCCATCCGTGGCGCCCGCTGCGCCCGCGGTCGTTGCGGTCCCGACGTCGGCCGACTCCCCGGTCGACAGGCGGGCGGCCGGCGCTCCGGTGCCCCCTGCGGGCAGTGTGTTGCTCGTGCACGAACCGACCGGCCGCGAGTTTCCGCTCTCTCCAGGGGTTTCGGCGGTAGGCCGGATCGACCGGACCACCGGCCGGACGCCTGACGTCGATCTCACGGCCCTCGACGTGGAACGCGCCGCCGGCCGCCACCACGCCGAGATCGCCTGCCGCGACGGCGGCTGTTACCTCCACGAAGAGCCTGGGACCCAAAACGGCACGTACCTCAACGACACGCGCCTCGCGCCTGGGGTCGAGGTTCAGGTGAAGGACGGCGACCGCGTCCGCTTTGGCCTCGTGGAACTCGTCGCGCGATTCCGCTGATCCGGACGCCTGTCCGCCCCGCAACCATGCCCAGCCGCCGTGCGTTTCGTACGCCTCCATCACGAAACGGTCGGGGCTCTCCAGGCGGACCACCTCGCGCACTTTGAACGTCGTGCCTGGCTGGCTATCGCACTGTCAGATTAACAACAAAGGGCCATACGCATCTTCCCTATCGACGTAGCCCAGCCGTGTTCGGTCCGGGGACCTACGTGGGCTTGAGATGCGCTACGGCTCGAGCTTCGGGGCCACCCGCTTCGTCGTGGCCTGCTCGAACGCGTACGCGATCTCGATGAGCCGCGGTTCGCTGCAGGCCATGCCGGTGAAGCTCACGCCGTAGGGGGATGGCTTCGGGTTGAACCCCTCCGGATAGGTCGGGGCGCCACCCCCGCCGCCTGCCGCGCCTGCCGCGCCGGCCGGGCCGGCCCCGCCACCGCCGAACGGCGCGTTCGCCACCAACCCGTACGGCACGATGACGGTCGGATACCCGGGCTTCGCGGCGATGGCCGCGCCGCTCGACCCTGGGAACAGCAGCGCGTCGAGCTGGTTCGCCTTCATGGCGGCATCGATCCCGTCGGCGGCCGTGAGCCGCAGATCCTTCGCGCGGTCGGCCTCGTAGCGGGCCCGGTCCGCGCGCACGTCCATCTCGTCGGAGATGTCGA
>CAYHRK010000051.1:0-19770 GCA_964358795.1 uncultured Vicinamibacterales bacterium | reverse complement strand
CGCCCTGAGCCTGTCGAAGGGCGGTGCGACGACGCACTTGCACCACGGGCTGCTAACGCCGGTGGAACTCATCGCGCACTCACCTTGATTTCGATGGGACCCGCATTCCCGCCCCGCGGCACGACGGCCAACCGATCGGCATACGTGGCCCGGAACCCCACATCGACGTTCGTGCCCTCGGGGAAGAAACTCGTCAGGTCCGCGTCGTCGAGCGGCTCCACCCGCAGCACGTACGACCCCGGATCCAGACCAGCAATGGCGAATTCGCCATCCGCCGTCAGCGAGAAGTTCCCGACCAGCTTGCCGGTTGAAGGATTGAAGGCCACCACATGAGCCCCAAACAGACCGCGCCCATCCTTGCTGACTCTGCCGCTGATGCTGCCGGTGTCGGTCTGGAAGGCCGCCGTCGGATAGAGGTCGGACACGCCGGCAACATCGTCGGCGGTGAGGCGGCGGCCGAGGATGCTGCCGGCCGAGAAGGCGATGGGAAACATCGCGGCTTCGGCGGCAATCAGCCGTCGGCCACCCACCCGGACTTCTGTCTCTCCCAGGGCCGAGTGCCCGAGGCCTACCAGGTGGCCGATTTCGTGCAACGCGATCGACTCAAAGTCGTAGCGACCCGCCTCTCCCGTGGCGGAGGTGGACCACAGAAACGAACTATTGAAGAAGATGCCGGCCTCGAGGACCTCTCCGGTCACCGTGTCGATCACAAACGAGGTGGCTCCCAGCACACGGTCGAGGTCGGGCCGCGGCACGAACCCGATCGTCGTGATGCCGTCGCTCTCGGTCGGCAGAGACGATGTCAGGCCGCCACTTTGGAATGTGACGGCTGACGACGCCACGGCCTCCCAGGCGGCGAAAGCCCGATCGAGTGCGGCACGATACTCGACCGAACTGAGGGCCGGCAGGCCCTGATCGTTCACGAAGTAGCGGACCGGCAATCGATTCCACTTCAGCGTGATCTGGCGACCGCCGATCTGTGTGCCGAATTTCACATACGCGGCAACCGGGGCGCCGTACGCCAGCCACCCGGCAAGCACCAGCGCCACGCTGCGTGCGGCCGGACCACAGGCACGGATGCCGCGCATCAGAACCCCTTCCCGACGACGCCCACAGGTCCACGGCGCGGCGCGGCCGGCGTGTGTCTCGCCCCGGCCGCACGCTCGACGATGGCGGTCACCTCGGTGGCCAAATCAGTGATCGACATCACGCGGCGCGTGCCGGCCCCACGCACGACGCGCTCCGGCGTTGCGCTTTCGGCGGCCGGAGGCACCAGCACCATGGGACTGGAAGCATCGGCATCACGCCAGGCCCGAAGCACGCCCTGGCTGAAGCCGACCAGGTGCGGCAGTTGTGGCGCCGTGCTTGCCAGAAACACGACAACAACGTCCCCCTCACGAAACACCGGACTGCCGACCACGATCGTTCGATAGCGTCCGATTTCTCCACCCGAGACTCGGAACGACACAGAAGCGGCGGCCGTGCCCTTGAGGTAGGCCGACGGCGCAAGGGTGACGATCGAATCGGTGAACCGGCCATCGACGCGAACCGGGTCCACGTCGACCACGCGCCCGTAGACGATGGCGTCGGCACCGGCCACCAGCTGCGTCAGGTCCATGGAGACGACAATGGTGGCTGAGGCACGGCCAGTCGCCAGCAGAGCGGCAGCCAGCAGGAAGATGGGGAGCAACCGGCGGTTCATCCCAACAGTCTATCAGGCACCACCGGCCGCGCCGGTCCTGCACGCCGCCAGCACGTGCTGGGCCGCCCGGCGGCTGGCACCACCGGTTCCCAGCCTGGCTCGCACCGCCCGGAGTTTGGCTTTCGTGCGCTGCGCGTAAGCCGGATCGTCAAAGTAGCGGAGCGTCTCGGCTGTGACGGCTTCTGGCGTGAACGCCTCCTGAATCAACTCCGGCACGATGCGCTCGCCCGCAACCAGGTTCACCATGCCGTAGGTCGACACGCGAACCAGCGGTTTGCCAAGGCGATACGTCAACGGCGACAGTTTGTACACAATCACCATGGGCCGCTCATGAATGGCCGCCTGCACGGTGGCTGTGCCAGATGCCGTCATCACGACGTCGCAGGCGGCCAGCACATCGTCGGATCGGCCTTCGATGATGGCGAGCGGGACACGGCTTTGCAGGGCCGTCAAGGGCTCGAACAGGCCGTCTGCCAGATTGGGCGCGCGGGCCACCACAAACTGCACGCGCGGCAGCCTGGCGCGAACGAGCGGGACGGCTGCGGCCAGTACCGGGAGCACGGCTCGCAATTCGTTCGGCCGGCTGCCCGGCAGCAGGGCGATGGTGGGCGCCGACGGATCGAGCGCGATGCCCCTCAGAAACGCCTCGCGCGGCACCTGAGCCGTGGCCAGATCGAGCAGAGGGTGGCCAACAAAGGTCACCGGCACGCCAGCGCGCTGGTAGATCTCCTCTTCGAACGGGAAAATGACGAGAGCCCGTTCAACCAGTTTCTTGAGGACCCTCATGCGGCCCGGTCGCCACGCCCACACTTGCGGACACACGTAGTAGACCACCGGCACGCCCAGACGGTGCATCGCGGCCGCCAGGCGAAAGTTGAAATCGGGGAAGTCGATCACGACCAACGCATCTGGCCGTTGGGCACGGGCTCGGGCGACCAGCGCCTGCTGCATGCGCCAGGCCCGCGGCAGCACGCGCAGCGCCTCGACCAGGCCCGTGACGGTCAGGCCTCGGTAGTTGCCCACCATCTCGGCTCCGGCCGCGCGCAGATGGTCGCCGCCAAATCCCATCACGCGGGTGCCCGGGTGCAGCGCGGTCAGTTCGCGGGCCAGTGCACCGGCGTAGAGATCGCCGGAGGCCTCGCCGCAGGAGATCATCACGGTCGGCATGGCGCGTCGGCACTACTGAGGTTTCTGGAAGAACGAGGGCGGAAACGTCACGTTGATGTCGAAGGCACGAATGGTCCGTTCGAGAACAGGCGTCTGGTCACGCCAGATGACCGCCCGAAACGGCACTTGAAGGCCGGCGACCTCACGGAAGTCGCCGAAGGTCTCGGTGGTGGTTTCTCGCCCGGCCGGTCCACCCGTCTGGTAGGACAGGCGCGCCAGCCGACCGGTTTCCGCGTCGGCCGCCAGACGGACTCTGGCCAGCCCCTCGGCCCATAGCTCAACCACCTGCAGCAATCGTCCGCCCTCACCCCTCTCATCGGCGAGTCGGCGGCCCATCAGCTGGTCGTTCGACGCGGCGACGATTAGCGCAATCCAGTCACGGCGCACGCTGGCGGCGAACTCGTCCTTCATCGGCTGGGGAGCGTCACGCGGTCCCAAGGCGTCCTTGATCCAAGCGGCGCCGTCGGCGTACGCCTGAACGATCTCGCCTTTCGGCACGCGGGCATCCACGCGAAACCGCGCCGGGTACTCGACATAGGTTCTAGTCTCTGCTCTCAGCGGCCCATCCGGCGTCGAGAGAACGGTCGACGCGGTGGCGCGGACCGTCTTCACGCTTTGCAAGACCGCCAGGCCTCCACTGGCGGCCGCGACCCTCAGGACGACGGCCTTGGCGGCCGTCCAATCCTTCAGCGTCATGCCGCTGAACGACAACGGGAGCGAAGGCGGCGGTACCCCGACGGGGGCGGCAGTTCCCACCGGCGGGGCTGGGCGGCGGCGCAAACCGGGTTCGCTCAAGTCCAGTTCTGCCAGCCGCACCACGTCGAACTGCTTGATGCCTGCTCCGCGCAGTTGGCTGGCGAAGGCGGCCGCGTTGCCGACCAGCACGATCGACAGCCGGTCGGGTTTGAGGTAGGCGCGCGTGACCCGCCGGAGGTCGTCGACGTCAATCGCGTTGACGCGCTCGCGGAAATTCTGCAGTTCCTCGAGCGGCAGCCCATAGAACAGCGCGTTCAGCACCCGCGTCGAAATCGCGTCGGGCGTCTCGATGGCCAGCGGAAAACTGCCCGACAGATACGCCTTGGCGCCTTCCAGTTCCCGCTCGTCGGCCGAATCGCGCTGTAACCGGTAGAACTCGTCCACCATCACGCGCAGCACTTCGGCCGTGGCGTCGGTTCGGGTGTTGGTCTCGGCGACGATATCGCCGCCCAGTTTGTAGGCGTTGAGATCGGACGATGCGCCATAGGTCAGGCCGCGCTGCACGCGCAGTACCTGCTGGAGGCGGTTGGCGCCTTCGCCGCCCAGAATGCGCGCGGCCAGATCGACGGCCAGGTAGTCCGGATTCTTGCGGGGGATACTCAGATGCCCTGCGCGCAGTTCGGTCTGCACGGCATCCGGCTTGTCGATGATCACCACCCGCCGTGTCGGCGCGGGCGGTTCGGCGATCGCCGCGGCAGGAATCTCCTTGCGTGCCCAGCCGCCGAACGTTCGCTCGACACCGGCCATCGCCTCGTCAATCGTGACGTCGCCCACCACCGCCAGGATGCAGTTGTTCGGCACGTAGTACTGCTGGTGGTAGCGGATCAGGTCATCCCGGCTGATACGGTCGATCGATTCCGGCGTGCCGTTGCCCGGAAGGCCGTAGGGATGGAAGCCATAGATCAGCCGCTCGAAGACCACCGTGGCGATGTAGCCGGGGTCCTCGTAGCTGACTTTCAGACCCGAGCGCAGCTGAGCCCGCTGGCGTTCAAGTTCCTCACCGGCAAAGGCTGGCGTCCGCACCACATCGGACAGCAGATCGAGGCCCAGGCCGAGGCTGTCCTTCATGACCGTCACGTACGCGAAGGTCAGATCGGTGCCCGCGCCGGCCTCCATTCGTCCCCCGATCGTGTCCACCGTGTCGGCGATCTGAGCCGCGCTGCGAGTCGCGGTGCCCTGGTCGAGCAACGAGGCGACGAGGTTGGCAAGGCCGGCCTTCCCTGGCGGGTCCTGCGCGGTGCCGGCCCTGACAAGCATGCGCACGCTGACGGCAGGCTGTTCGTGGTGCTGGACCACGACGACCTGGAGCCCGCTCGGTAGCATCCGGATCTCGTAGGGAGGGAACTTGACTGGGCGAGCCGCCAGCGGCCGCGGCACCGACTCGGACGGCCAGTTCTTCACCTGCGCGGTCGCTGGCCAGGTCACGAGCACTGACGCGGCCAGCGCCAGGCCAATCGGCTGCCATACGCGCCTCATCGCGTTCCTCCTGTGGCGGGTTTCGGCAGGATCGTCACGACCAGACGACTGTCGGGTGTGAAGTAAGTCCGGGCCACACGCTGCACGTCGGCCGCCGTGATGCTGGTGAAGATGTCGAACTCGCCGTCGGCCGTCTTCACATCGTTGTGGATCACGACGGCGTGCGCCAGCGTGGCGGCTTTCTGCTGGTTCGCTTCGCGTCCCAGAACATAGTCCCGCGCAAACTGCGCCTTCGCGCGCTGCAGTTCATGGTCGCTGACCGGCTCGGTCCGCAGGCGGTCCAGTTCTTCCACCAGCGCCTGCTCGGCCTCGGCCGGGGTGTGGCCCGGCTGCACGATCGCGACGGCAAAAAACAGGTTTGGATGCTCGATGAGGTTGCCTTCGCCGAACGCCGCCAGCGCGATGCCCTTCTCGTACACGAGTTTCTTGTAGATGCGCGAGCTCTGGCCGTCCGACAGGATCTTCGACGCGATGTGCAGCGGATACGAGTCGGGGTGCCCGTCAAACGTGATGTGGTGCGCCACGACGACGACGGGAAGCGGCCACGCCTCCTCGACCCTGACCCGTCGGGCCGTCTTCACGGCCGGCTCCGTCGGAATTTCACGGGGCACCGCACGTTCGGCTTTCGGAATCCGGCCGAAGTACTTGGTCACCAGGCCAACGGCCTGACTGGTGTCGAAGTCACCCACAATCGCCACGGTGGTGTTGGCCGGCACGTAATAGGTCCGGAAAAACTCGCGCACGTCATCGACCGAGGCCGCTTCCAGATCGTCCATCGATCCGATCACCGTGTGCTTGTAAGGGTGCACGGTGAAGGCCTGGCCGAAGACGATCTCGGACAGGCGGCCGTACGGCTGGTTCTCGAACCGCATGCGCCGTTCCTCTTTCACCACTTCGCGCTCGCGGGTGAACACATCCTTGTCGATGCGCAGCGTGGCCATGCGATCGGCCTCGAGCCAGATGACCATCGGCAGGTGCTGCGACGGAACGGTGTCCCAGAACACCGTGACATCTTCGGTGGTGTAGGCATTGCTGAGGCCGCCGACCTCCGAGACGCGCGACGTATGCTGCTCGGGCTCGACGTTCTTGGATCCCTTGAACATCATGTGCTCGAACAAATGCGCAAACCCGGTTCGCCCGGCGCGTTCGTCTTTCGACCCCACGTGATACCAGACCTGGATGTTGACGATGGGCGTCGAGTGGTCTTCGAGCAACACCACCCGCAGGCCGTTGTCCAGCGTCGTCATCGTATAGTCGAGGCGCGGCGGCCGGACACTGCCCGCCTGCCCCGTCGTGCCGAGCACGATGAGCAGCGTCATCATCACGAGCCACGCGGCGGCCAGTCGGCCGCTGGCCGGCCGGCCCGAGCCAGCGATCCATGCGTGCGGCTGCGTGGGTGCCATAGGTGGATTATGTCACGAGCGACTCGCCAAGCTCGGCTTCAAACCGCCGAGTCCTCGCACCGGCCATCGCCGCCGCGAGAGGCACTGCTACTCCGTCATTCCCGCGGGCGCCTTCGCCTTCGGCTACGGCGGCCCAAGAAGGCGGGAATCCAGGACTGGACCCCCGCCCCGCATCAAGTGCGGGGCAAGCTTATTGCGGGGGTGACGAAAAACTTGCTTCATTCGGTGAGATGAAGTCCATAGAAGAGGTCCACACGTCAGAGGGCGCAACGGCGGCCCTGTCGGGAAGGGCCGGGCTCCAGCCCGGATAGCAGACTACTCGACCGATGGCGGGGGCTGCGTCAAGCGGGCTTCCAGATCGGCCAGACGCCGCTCGAGATCGGACACCGCCTTCTTCAGCGCCGGCAGCCGCCGGAACACCGCCGATGATTTCAGCCACTCGCGGTTCTCGATGGCGGGATAGCCGGAGATGAAGGATCCCGGCGGAACCGAATTCGGAATGCCCGATTGCGCCGTGGCCCGTGTGCCCGCCCCGATATCGAGATGGCCAGCCACCCCAACCTGCCCGGCCAGCACCACCGAGTTGCCGATCGTGGTGCTGCCGGCGATCCCGACCTGCGCCGCCAGCATGACGTTGCGGCCCACGTGCACCCCGTGTGCAATCTGCACGAGGTTGTCGATCTTCGTGCCCGCCTGAATCCGGGTTTCCCCAACCGCCGGCCGATCGATGGCGGCGTTGGCGCCGATCTCGACGTCATCTTCAATCACGACGGCCGCATGCTGGGGAATTTTCTGGTAGGTACCGTCGGGCCGGGGCGCAAAGCCGAAGCCGTCGCTGCCAATCACGGCGCCGTTCTGCACGATGACGCGGTGGCCAAGCTGGCATCGCTCGCGGATGGAGGCGTGTGCGTGAATCAGGCAGTCATCGCCGATGGTCGCGCCGGCATAAATCACGGCATGGGCGTGAATCACGGTGCGGGTTCCGACGACCACACCTGCGCCGATGACGGCAAACGGCCCGACATGCACGCCCTCACCAATGGTGGCGTCGGAGGCCACCTGCGCGAACTCCGAGATGCCCGGCGATGGCCGGACCGCCGGGGACAGCAGGGCCGCGGCGTTCGCGAAGGCGAGATACGGATCCCTGGATCGGAGCACGGCGCAAGGTGCCGCCGGCACGTCCTCTCCCATAATGACGGCCGAGGCGCGCGTGGTGCCGAGTGACGACAGGTACTTCCGATTCGCGAGGAATGAGACGTCGCCGGGCCCGGCCTGTTCCAGACCCGCCACGTGTTCGACCACAAGCGAGCCATCGCCTTCGAGGACGCAGCCGAGATGATCCGCCAGTTCCCTGAGTGTCAAGGCGCGCGAGTATATCATGGGGCTGCTCGGGTCAGCCGCTCCACAAACGTCTCGAGATGTCCCAGGTGGAGCTGCGCGCCCACCGATCGCGCGACATCGGATATCTCGTGACCCGGGCGGCCGGCCAGACCTCGCAGGTCGGCAAGCGGCGCGCACGGCACGTAGGTCCACGCGACACGTCGCAGCCCGTGACGCGCGCCCAGGTACGACAACAGGTGACCGACCACGCGAAACGTGAAGAAGTAGCCGAGCAGATTGGGCCCGGGCACGACCACGAACGGCGCCGAGGCCAGGAGGCCGAGCGAGTCCACGAACAGCCAGCGCACGTGGCGATCGCCGTCGCGACGCAACGATCTCGTCACGATGTCAGCCGCCAGCCTCTGATCCATGTCGTCAGGATGGTGGGTGGTCGCACCGACCGCCCCTCGCAAGTGCCACAGCAACCGCTGTTCGGCCACGCGCTCGGCCATCCAGCCAATCCCGCGATCCCGGAGACGTTGCCAGCGGGTCCGCCGCTCGTGGGCGGCATGACGGGCCGCACGCTGCTGGCGTTCGTGCTCGAGGAAGGCCTGGATCCGGCGCCACCACGACGTGAGACGCGCCGTACACTGCTGGCGTCCGTGCCGGAGGAAGGCCTGGATCCGGCGCCACCACGACGTCAATCGCGGGTCCAGTCCCGTGGGCGCCTCATTCTGCGCAGCCGGGGGATGCTCGTGGATCTCGCAGTACAGCTCATAGCCGTCCGGGCCAACGGGCACGAGGTAGATATCCATGCCGGAACCCAGGGAAGACGGCACTACCGGCCGGCGATCCGGCTGACCTTCTGCACGGTGCGCGGTATTGGGGTGGACACGTCCGGTTTGCCGGCCTGCTGCCAGGCGCCCACAATGATGCCGGCTACCAGCGTCATGGCGTCGCTCATCCGCCGTTCCACCACCGGCTTGGCGTCCGCGAAGAAGACATCGAAATACCCGTCGTCGTACTCGGTGCGGGACCCCACCGCGCGTCTGTCGGCATTCAGGAGCGAGTCAACCAGTTTCGTACTGGCCAATAACGTGTCAAACATCGCGTCGCGAGGCTGTGCGATCGAGGTGGGGGGGGCCGGCAAGAACGTGAGTTGCGCCCGGTAGCGGACAAACAACGCGTCCTCGAACCGCGCGTGGATGCCGGCCTGGCCGGTCAACCGGCCGTCGTAGTTCAACACGGCGTGAAACGGCTGGTGGGCGTCGGCCACGTAGTGACTCAGCACCGACGACAAGTACAACGCGTTGCTGAGGCCGTAGGGCGACCCGGTGCGATGCGCCTCGAACGCGCGCACCAGCCGGGCGTAGATGTCGGCCACGCGCCATGGCAGCAGACCGTTCTTGGTCACCATGTCGCGACCGTACCGCTGCACGGCCGCATCAAAATCGCGCGGCAGATCCGGGAATGGATAGCGGCCATAGGCATCCATGTCCAGGAAGTGGCGCGGCGCTTCGTCCTCGAAACCCACCACGCGCCACAGATCCGGATCGCTGGCGTGCTCGATCAACGAGGCACGGTTTTTCGCGAACGCCGAGCGAAGCTCAGGTGGCAGCAGATCGATCGCCCGGTCGAGGATCAGCCGGTGTCCCTCGGCGCCCCACGCGCCAACATGAACCGTGAGCCCCAGTACCAACAGCAGGATGACGGCGGCAGGTCGTCGCTTCACGGTGTGGATGCTCCTTATCTTCTCAGCATAACGGCAGTGGACGGTAAGCGCAAAACCGGCGCCCGGCCGGCACTACCGCGTCGCAGATTCGCTGAACACGTCAGCTTCGAAGCGGAGGATGCGGGCTCCGCGCATCCAGGCGTCGTGCGGCAGCCCGGCTTTCAGGCAGGCGTGCGACAGCAACGCGTGGCGATCCCAACCGTGTTCGGTCGCCACCTGGGGCAGCAGGAGGCCGCGGTGCCATCCTTGCTCGATGATGACACCGTGACGGCCAACTTCGACCTGGGCGGGATCGGCCACCGGTTCGACGGGTGTCAGCAGCGAGACCTCGATGTCGAGGCTGGGCAGTTCGGCTGCGGTGACCGGAGGAAACCGTGGGTCCTCGGTCGCCGCCGCGATCGCGCACCGGCCCAGCACCGCGCCGAGCGGGCTGTCGCCATCGGGATGACCGATGCAACCACGTAACGCGTGGTGGCGGTGCAGCGACACGAACACGCCGGCTCGTCGGCCGAACACACCCTCGGCGGACGGCGTCGTGAGCGGCCGCCCGGCCAGGTGGTCGGTAATGGCCCGGCGCGCCTGGTTCAGCACGGCTCGGCGCTCGTCCGCAGTCAATGTCGCAGACATGCGGCCTCCACAACCTCGACCAGACGTCACTGTTTACCGGGTTGCTTCCGATCGACCCGGTAAACAGTTACCCGAGAACGTGCCCAGCACCGCGGCCACGTAGCCGACCACCGCCGACTTGTCGCCCGACACATCTCCCGAATCCGCGTATGCCAACACCCGGGAGTCGGCGGCGCCAAGCGCCCGGGCCGCCCGCATCACCGCGATGATCGGGCCGCCCCCGCATGCGTGATCGGGGTACTTGCCCAGGGCCCGGTCCAGGGCTTCCGGATCGAACTGTTCGATCGCATCCACGACGACCCGGTCGAGCTTTGCCGCCTGGCGCGCATCGTGATAGTGCGACAAGTCGCTGCTCGCCACGAGCAAGGCGCGGCGCGACTGCAGGGCCGTGGCCAGACCGGCGGCCAGACCCAGGACCGTCTCGCGTGTCTGGTGGCCCATGATCAGCGGCACGATGGGCGTGCCGGGAATGACGCGCTGCAGGAACGGCAACTGCATTTCCAGCGAGTGCTCGCGACGATGTGCCGCCCGACAGTCGCGCACAACCGGGGTGGCCGCCAGAATCGCTGCAGCATCGCCCTCTGACACCATCAGCGTGCCAAAGGGCGTTTCAAACGCCCCTTCAGGAAAGACGGCGACACCTTCGAACCCCACGTAGTGCGAGGGGCCGACCACCACCGCCACTTCGTACGATCGGCCAACCAGTTGCTGATACGCGTACGCGGCGACCGGACCCGAGTACATCAGTCCCGCATGCGGGGCGATGACAGCGGCCACATCGCCGCTGACCCGCCGGTCGACCCGCGCGCAATACCGATCGATATCGCGTGCGAGGATGTCGGGAAGATCGGAGTACCACGTTCCTGCGACCGCGGCGCGCCTGACCGGTTGCGGCATCACGAACGTGAATGTTAGCATCGGCCATGCCCGACCGGCGCGACGACTTTTCGGTGGCGCACATGGCCCAACTTGCTCGGCTGCGACTGACGCCAGACGAGGAACTCCTGTATACCAAACAGGTTGGCGACATCCTCGAGTACGCCCGGCAGGTGCTGGGCGTCGACACCAGTGGCGTGACAACCGCCAGCAGCGAAGACGAGGCGACTGGTCCCACGCGATCGGATACCGTGCAGCCGTCGCTGCCTCGAGACGCCGCATTGAGCAACGCGCCGGATGCGGCGATCCGTTCGGGACACTTCCGGGTTCCCAAGGTGTTGGGCTGATGCCGCTCTGGGACTGGTCGGCCGCCGCCCTCCACGCGCGGTTTGCGGCCGGTGACGTGTCGGCGCTCGACATCTGCCAGGCGTTCATCGATCGAATCGCCCGCACCAACACCACGCTGAATGCCTTTCTGACGATCGACGCCGATCGGGCGCTGGGCCGGGCGGCCGCACTGGATCGCGAGGTGGACCGGCGCGCGCTGGGACCTCTCGCTGGCGTGCCGATCGCCATCAAGGATACCCTCTGCATCGAAGGGATGGCCACCACCGCCGGCTCGCGGATGTTGGCCGGGTTTATTCCCCCCTACAGCGCAACGGCGGTTCAGCGATTGGAAGCGGCGGGCGCCGTGGTGATCGGCAAGACCAACTGCGACGAGTTCGCCATGGGATCGTCGAACGAGCACTCCGCGTTCGGCGCGGTGCGCAATCCTTGGGCCCTGGACCGCACGCCGGGCGGATCCAGCGGCGGATCGGCGGCCGCCGTCGCCGCACGTCTCGCGCCGGCGGCGTTGGGATCCGATACGGGCGGATCGGTCCGCCAGCCCGCAGGTTTCTGTGGTGTCGTTGGCGTGCGGCCCACTTACGGCCGCGTGTCGCGCTACGGCCTGGTGGCCTTCGCGTCGTCACTCGACCAGATCGGTCCGATCGCGCACAACGTCCTGGACGCTGCTCTAGTGCTTCGGGTCATGGCGGGCTACGATGCACGTGACGCCACGTCAGCCCAGGATGCGGTGCCCGACTATCCTGCGGCGCTCACGGGGGACATCCGCGGTTGCCGAATCGGGGTGCCGTCCGCGCTGGTCCACACGGGTGTGGACGAGCCGGTACGGACCTGCTTTGCGCAGGCACTGGAGGTGCTGGCCGCCCGCGGCGCGACGCTCATCGACATCGCCTGGCCACACGCCAGCATGGCCGTGCCGGTCTACTACGTGATCGCGACCGCTGAAGCCAGTTCCAACCTCGCCCGCTACGACGGTGTGCGGTACGGCTATCGGACATCGGGTTCGCCCGTGCTGCGCGAGATGTACGAGCGCTCGCGCGACGAGGGGTTTGGCGCGGAAGTGAAGCGGCGGATGATCCTGGGCACCTTCGTGCTGAGCGCCGGGTACCACGACGCGCTCTATGTGAAGGCGCAGCAGGCCCGCGCGCTCATCACGCACGAGATCGAAACGGCATTGGAGCACTGCGATGCTGTCGCCCTGCCCACCAGTCCAACGGCAGCGTTTCCGCTGGGCGATCGGCTCGCCGATCCGCTCCAGATGTATATGGCGGACGTGTTCACCGTCGGCGCCTCGATGGCAGGCCTGCCCGCGCTCTCGGTGCCCTGCGGGTTCGTCGATCCGCGACTGCCGGTCGGACTGCAGCTGGTCGGACGCCGGTTTGACGAGGCCACGATCCTGCGCATCGCCGAGGCGTACGAACGGGACAGGCCGTGGGGCGCGTCGCTGCCCTCACTGCCGTGTTGAGAGCGGACTACCGCGCCATTACGGCGGGCCGCGAAAACACCTTCACCAGTCCCCAGACAGCCAGACACGCCAGCGCAATCGGCACCAGCGGCAGCGCGATCAGCTTGACCGCGATCCGGAGCGGCAAGAACACGAGCCAGAACACCAGCTTCAGGACCGCGCCCGCCATCAACAGCCCAAACAACAGGAACGCGCCCAACGCCAGCAATCCGATCATGGTTCCTCTCCTCCCGGTCGTGCGCCCGCCCGCCGTCGGCGACGGCTGGCCCCCGCCAGTCGAGCGAGGCCGTTAGTCAGATCTACGAGGAAAGCTGAGGAGGAGTTTCGTCGGCCGGGCTAGGCGGCGCGTCGGGATCCGTCGAGCTGGTCCATCGTGCCGCGCGGCTTGTCGGGAGTCAGGTAGTGCACAGGTTCGCCAAGCGCCTCGTCGAGACTGCGTACGGTCAGCGACGACGGACCACTGGGGCGCAGCTTGACGAGGGTGAGGGCGATGCAGACGCCGATGAACAGCGCGAGCGGAAAGATCACGCCGACGCCGACACCCTGCAGGGCGGCGCCAATCAATGCGTAGATCTCGGATGGCGTCACGCCTGGCCCTCGGTGGAGGACCGCGGTGGTTTGTTCTCGGGCAGATGGTACTGGATGAACCCCCGGCGCACTTCCTCCATCGCGACACGCTCGGCTTTGTGCGGCTCGGGACGGCCGTCGGTATCGGGCGTCGCCACCCCCGCCAGCTTGAGACGATTGAGCGAGCCCCGGCGCAACTGTTTCGCGCGCTGGGCAGCAATGTCCACGAACAGGAAACGCTGCACCATCGGGTGGACCGCGTACTTCTCGTTGGCGGTTGGGGGGACGACCGGGAGATCGTTAAGGTCTAATTGTTCAGTCACAACCATTTAGCCTACTTCAGCACTCGGATGGGACGCAAGTCGGTGACAGCCGCCCCGCCCAATCTGGCGGGGCGGCCGTTTCGGAAACCGATGCCGGTTATCCCAACACCTGAACCTGGATCTGCTTCGGCTTGGCTTCCTCTCGAATGGGAAGCTTGATACTGAGCACGCCGTTCTTGTAGTCGGCCGACACCTTCGAGCTGTCGACGGTCGGCGGCAGCGAGAACGTCCGGCTGAAGTGGCCGTACGCACGCTCGACCCGGTGGCACTGTTCGTCCTTCATCGAGGGGTCCATCTTCTTCTCCCCACGCAGCGTGAGGCTGTTGTTCTCGACCATAATCTCGATCTCGTCCTTGTTCATATCCGGCAACTCGGCCTTGATGACCAACTCGTGGTTGCCCGTGTCGTAGATGTCCACCGGCGGCACCCATGCGCCGCGCCGCATCACGTCGTCGTCGTCGCCCCGATAGGCATCGGTCAAGATTCGGTTGACGCGCTCCTGCACGGCATTCAGCTCACGAAGTGGATTCCATCGCACGATAGTCATGGTCTGTTCCTCCCTATACGAAACGAATGGGTTTACCTGTTTGCGCCCCGGCGAATCACGCCGTTGGCCTTCATCGAAACGGATGCGGTTACCTCGGAGAGTCCTTGGTTTCCGCTTCCGACAACGAATATAGGATGTTTATGAGTGCGTGTCAAGTAGTTTATATTAGTTGTTTACGCTCATGTGTTGTCCGTGCCGATAGTCCAACCCCGGTGGGTTCTCCCAGCTCTGGTTTTTCGACCGAAACTCTTGATATCCTGTCGCAGCCCCTCTGCTTCGGCGAACGCCGCGGCATCTGTCTGGTTCCTGGTTTTGTGCCAGCACACGTCCCGCGTCCCCTCTCTCAAAGGATAATGAGCCATGTCGCGCTACAAGATTGCGTGGTTGCCTGGGGATGGCGTCGGAGTGGATGTGCTCGACGCCGCGAGGATCGTCCTCGATCGATTGGCGCTTGACGCCGACTACATTCCCGGTGACATCGGCTGGGAGTGCTGGCGCCACGAGGGCGACGCCCTGCCGGCACGCACCATTGAGCTGCTGCACCACGTGGACGCGGCGCTGTTTGGCGCCATTACGTCGAAGCCGGTCAAGGCTGCCGAGGCCGAATTGGATCCGCCGCTGAAGGGCACCGGCCTCGTCTATCGTTCCCCCATCGTACGGATGCGGCAGATGTTCGATCTCTACAACTGCCTGCGTCCGTGCAAGGCGTACCCGGGCAACCCGCTCAACCACAACGATGCGATCGACCTCGTGATGTTCCGCGAGAACACCGAAGATCTCTACGCGGGTGTCGAGTTCAACCCGGTTCCGCCGGAACTGGCGGCCACATTGAAAACGCTGTCGAAGCCGTTTGCCCACTTCGCCGGCCTTGGTGGCGACCAGTACGCCATCTCCTGCAAGATCAACACGAGGAAAGGTTCCGAACGCATCATCGAGGCGGCGTTCGCCTTCGCGCGCAAGCAGGGCCGCAAGAAGGTGACCGTGGTGCACAAGGCCAACGTGGTTCGAGCGACCGACGGCCTGTTCCTCGACACGGCTCGCGAGGTTGGGGCGCGCTACCCGGACATCGTGTTCGACGAAGCCAACGTGGACGCGATGACGATGTGGCTGCTGAAAAACCCGCTGAGCTACGACATCCTGGTGGCGCCGAACCTGTATGGCGATATCGTGTCGGACCTGTGCGCACAGATGGTCGGCGGCCTTGGCTTTGCCTGCTCGGGCAACATTGGCGACAAGCTGGCCGTCTTCGAGCCGACGCACGGCTCGGCTCCCAAGTACGCGGGGCAGTACAAGGTGAATCCGATCGCGACCATCTTGACCGTCAAGATGATGCTCGACTGGCTGGGCGAGCGCGACAAGGCCGAACGCCTCGAGCGCGCCACGGCTGCCATCATCAAGCAAGGTCAGGTCCGCACCTACGACATGGGTGGCCGCCACACCACGCTGGAAATGGCGGCAGCAATTGCCGAGGAGATTTGAGGAGATCCAGGGATGGGGCGAATTGTTCTTCATGAGGTCGGCCTGCGCGACGGTCTGCAGATCGAAGAGCAGACGGTGCCAACCGAACGCAAGCTCCAGTGGTTGGCGCAATTGGCCTTGTCGGGCCTCGACATGATTCAGGTCGGGTCGTTCGTCAACCCGCAGAAGGTGCCTCAAATGGCGGATACCGACCAGTTGTTCGGCTGCCTGCCTGCCCCTCCTGCCGGCAGTCCCGGTGTGGTGTTCACGGGCCTGGTGCTGAACGAGAAAGGCCTGGAACGCGGTTTGGCCTGCGGGGCCGGGTACTTCTGCATGGGCGTGTCTGCCAGCGACACGCACAGTCGCAAGAACACGGGCATGGGAACAGCGGAGGCCACCGGACGCATCATCGCCATGGGCCGGCAGGCGATCGCGGCCGGCAAGCGCGTGCAGGTTTCGGTGCAATCCGCCTTCGGCTGCGGCTACGAGGGCGCGGTGCCGCAGGACCGCGTGGTCGGCATCGTGGGCCGCTATGTGGAAGCCGGCCTCACCACGATCAGCCTGGCCGACACGGCCGGACACGCCGACCCGGCCCAGGTCGAGGATCTGTTCGGCGCGATCCGCAAGCTGGGACCCGGCGTGTCGACGGCGTGCCATTTTCACAACACCTACGGCCTCGGCCTGGCCAACGCCTACGCGGCGTACTGCGCGGGGGTCACCTGCTTCGAGTCGGCGTTCGGCGGGCTGGGCGGCTGTCCGTTCACGGCTGTGGCGGCCGGCAATGTCTGCACCGAGGATGTGATCCACCTGTTCCACCGCATGAATCTGCGGCGGGACGTGAACGACGGCGTCATCGTCGATGTGGCGAAGGATGCCGCCACCTTTTTCAACCGCGAGTTGCCCGGCACGACGTACAGGACCGGGCCTGTGCCGCACGCCGGCCGCTTCGCTTGAGGCGGGATGATGAAACTGCTGGACGGCATTCGGGTGCTCGATCTGACCAACGTGCTGGCTGGCCCGTTTGCCACCATGCACCTGGCCCTCTGCGGTGCGGACGTGATCAAGATCGAGAACCCCGCAGGCGGCGACCTGGCTCGCAAGCTCGGCAACGTGCCGCGGTTGAACCAGGAACTGATGGGCACCAGCTTTCTCGCGCAGAATGCCAACAAGAAATCGCTGACGCTCAACTTGAAGCTCGACCAGGCGCGGGACATCTTCCGGGCGCTCGCGAAAACGGCCGACATCATCGTGGAGAACTTCAGGCCGGGCGTCATGGATCGCCTGGGCCTGTCCTACCCGTCGCTACGCGCCGACCATCCACGTCTCATTTACTGCGCCATCTCCGGGTTCGGCCAGACCGGGCCCGACGCCTCGAAGCCCGCCTACGATCAGATCATCCAGGGGCTGAGCGGCGTCATGGACGTGAATGGCGACGAACGTCTGCATCCGCTTCGATGCGGATTCCCTGTGTGCGATACGGTGGGCGGACTGAACGCCGCCTTTGCACTGATGGGCGCGCTCTATCACCGCGAGCGGACCGGCGAAGGCCAGTTCATCGACATCGCCCTGCTCGACTCGGTGATGCCGCTGATGGGATGGGTCGCGGCCAACCTGTTGATGGGCGGCACACCGCCGGTGCCGATGGGGAACGACAACTTCACCGCAGCCCCGTCTGGCACGTTTGCGACACAGGATGGCTACATCAACATCGCCGCCAACCAGCAGGAGCAGTGGAACGCCGTGTGCGACGAGCTGGACGTGATGGACCTGAAGACCGATCCCCGATTCGAGAAGCGCGACATCCGCAAGGCCAACCGCGCGGCCCTCACACCGCTGCTCGAAGCTAGGCTGAAGACCAGACCGACGGCCGACTGGGTGGCCGCGCTCAACGCCAGAGACGTGCCGTCGGGGGAAATCCTCACCCTTTGGGCCGCGCTCTCGGCACCTCAGGTGGCCCATCGCGGCACGATTCAGACCGTCACCGAGCCTGGCATCGGCCCGCTCGACCTGTTTACGTTGACCGCGAAGTTCGAGAAGACGCCTGGCGCGATCGACACGCCGCCGCCCCGTCTATCGGCGGATACCGAGCAGATTCTGATCGGCCTCGGCTACGATACCGGCACGATCGCGACGTTCCGGGAACAAGGAGTCGTGTGACACATGGGCATGACCATCTCGCAGAAGATTCTGGCGCGGGCGTGTGGCCTGGCTTCGGTCAATGTGGGCGACGTCGTCGAACCGGCGGTCGATCTGGCGATGTCGCACGAGAATGCCGCGCTGGTGATCAACCAGTTTCTGGAGATCTACCAGGGCACTGACCTGGAGCCCCGCGTTTGGGATCGGTCGAAGATCGCGATCATCTTCGATCACCGGGTCCCGGCCGAGAGCGCCAAGACCGCCACCAACCAGAAGAGAGTCCGCCAGTTCGTGGCCACCCACGGCATCACGAAATTCCACGATATCCGGGGCGATGAAGGCGGCATCTGCCACCAGGTGCTGGCCGAGCAAGGGTACGACCGGCCGGGCTACGTGATTACCGGCACCGACAGCCACACCACCAGCCACGGCGCGCTTGGCGCCTTCGCATTCGGGATCGGCGCCACCGAGATGGCGTCGGTCTGGGCGCTGGGCCGCGTGCTGAACGTCGAGGTGCCAGGCTCGATCAAAGTGGTGGTCCGGGGCAGCTTCAATGAACGAGTCACCCCGAAGGACCTGATCCTCCATCTGGTCGGGCGCCTGACCGCACAGGGGGCAAACTACAAGGTGATCGAGTTCCACGGTGACGCCATCGCGGCCATGCCGATCTCGGGCCGGCTCGTGTTGACCAACATGGCCGTCGAAGCCGGCGCCACGTCGGGCATCGTACCCGCCGATGATGAGACCGTGCGGTACCTGCGCGATGAAGCCGGCGTTACCGATCCGCTCGATCTCGTCCAGCCGGACATCGACGCGGTGTACGACCGGGTGATCGACGTGGACGTCTCGGTGCTGGAACCCCAGATCGCCTGCCCGCACACCGTGGATCATGTGAAGGCTGTCGGCGCGATCGCCGGCACCAAGGTGGACCAAATCGTCATTGGGTCCTGCACCAACGGCCGCATCGATGACATCGAGATGGCGGCCCGTGTGCTGAGGGGCCGGAAGGTGGCCCGCGGCGTGCGCATGCTGGTGTTCCCGGCATCGTGGAGGATCTACAGAGAGGCGATGAAGCGCGGCTATCTGGCCGATTTGATCGATGCGGGTGCCGTTGTGATGAACCCGGGGTGCGGGTGCTGCCTCGGCATTCACCAGGGTGCGCTCGGCGATGGCGAGGTGGCGCTGTCGACCACGAACCGGAACTTCAAGGGACGGATGGGCAATCCCTCATCCGAAGTCTACCTGTGTTCGCCCGCCGTTGCCGCCGCCAGCGCGGCCACCGGCGTCATTACCGATCCAAGGCAGGGGGGCTGACCAATCATGGCACATGTGGTTCATAAGGCCGGCGCCGATGTATCGACCGACACGATCTACCCGGGGCGGTTCATGGCAACGGTACTGCCGTCGGAAACACCGCAATTCTGTTTCGCGGACGACAAGACGTTCAACACGGCGCTGCAGCGCCAACAGATTGCGCCCGGCAGCGTGATTGTGGCCGAACAGAATTTCGGATGCGGATCGTCACGCGAACAGGCGGCCTCCACCTTGAAGGGGCACGGCCTGGTCGTCGTGGCGCGCGGGTTTGCCCGCATCTTCCTCCAGAATGCAATCAATCTCGGCCTGCGTACGGTGATGTGCCCTGCCATCGAGGCCGAGGTCGGCGACGATCTCGAGATCTCCGCTACCGAGGTCCGCAACATCACGACACGCCGGAGCTTCCCCATCGCGCCGCTGCCGGCCGCGCGCCAGGCCATCATCGACGCAGGCGGCCTCATCGCCTATACCCGGGCGCGGCTGCTCGCCTGAACCCGGCGACTCTCTTCGACTGGACATCTCTTGTGGGCTTCATCGTACCGAATGAAGCAAGTTT
>CAYHRK010000050.1:0-19831 GCA_964358795.1 uncultured Vicinamibacterales bacterium | reverse complement strand
GCCCGTGGTGCAAGTCCGTCTGCATTCGACCGGCGCTGCATCCCGCCTGGCGGCGCCGGCCGTCGCCCGCCCGTGTGGACGAGCTTTGGCCTGGTCTCGCCGTAGCCTTGGCGGAGGCGGGTCGCGCCTTGCCAACCGGGCGCATCCCCGGTCTCGTTGCAACGACGCACTTGCACCACGGGCCGCCAGGATGTGAGACAATCCCGCCCCGTGATCACCACACCCTCGTTATCCGACTTGCTCGGGGTCCGCCATGCCCGCGTTCGGGACGGACTGACGGCCGACCATCTCGATGCCTTGGTCGTCACCCATCTGCCGAACGTGCGGTATCTCAGCGGTTTTGCCGGCAGCGCTGCCATCGTCGTGCTGGATCGGCACGAACTGGTCCTGATCACCGATGGCCGATACCTGACAGAAGTCCAGGAGACCATCGCCGGCATCTGCCCGGCCTTCAGGCTGGTCAAGGTTGATCCGGCCTACGATGCGACCCTGATTCGCGTGCTGAAGCAGGGCGGGTACGAAAGGGTCGGATTCGAGGGGGCCCACCTGCCGTTCAACCGCTACCAGACGCTGTCTGTGGCGCTGGCGGAGGGTCCGGATGGAGCACACAGCCGGCTGGTCCCCACCGAGCGGTTGGTCGAGGCCGTACGGCTCCGCAAAGACGAGATCGAACGGGCGGCCTTGCGTCAGGCCGGGCGGTTGCTGGACGACGCGGCGGTTGCCATCCTGGCGGCGCTCAAGCCCGGTCAGCGCGAGCGGGACATCGCGGCCGACATCGACTGGCGCCTGAAAATGGGCGGTTTTGAGCGGACGGCCTTCGACACGATTGTCGCCTCCGGGCCCAATTCGGCCCTCCCGCACGCCAGGCCTGGAAAGCGGGTGCTTCGGACCGGAGACCTGGTGGTGCTGGACTTCGGGGGGGTGTACGACGGATACTGCGTGGACCTTACCCGCACCGCTTGCGTCGGCGAGCCCTCCTCGGAGGTACGACGGCTCTACCAGGCCGTTCGGGACGCCCACGCCGCGGCGCTGGCGGCTGTAAGGCCCGGGGCAACCGCAAGCACGGTGGACGCGGCCGCCAGGCAGACGCTGGTGGCATACGGCCTTGGGGAGGCATTTAGCCACGCGACCGGGCACGGCCTGGGTCTGGAAGTGCACGAAGAACCCCGGGTTGGTCCGGCCAGGGCCGACGTGCCGGGAGTGCCCCCGGCGGCCCGCGACGAACCTCTGATCGACGGAATTGTGATCACCGTTGAACCCGGGGCCTATGTGCCTGGCCTTGGCGGAGTGCGTATCGAGGACGATGTGCTGGTGACGGGCGATGGTGCGGAGCTGCTGACGCACGTGCCGCTCGAGCTGCTGGTGGTTGAGCACAATGAACGTTGACGAGATCCGAACCATACTCGACCTGGTCCGCGAACATGAGTTGACCGAGTTCGAACTCGAGATCGATGGGCTGAAAATCAAGGTCAAGAAGACCCCGGCTGGACATGTCGTCCAGCTGCCTGGCGCGGCCCCGTACCCACCGCTGCCCGCCATCGCGTTGCCGCCGTCCGCCTCGGTGCCGGCCGGCACCAGCCCCGCCGCGCCCCGGCCCGTTCCCGACGCGCTCAGCGCCGACCTGGCGATCGTGAAATCGCCGATCGTCGGCACCTTCTATCGCGCCTCCGAGCCGAACGCGCCGCCATTTGTCGACACAGGGGCCCACGTGAAGAAGGGCCAGACGCTCTGCATCATCGAAGCGATGAAGCTCATGAACGAGATCGAGTCTGACTACGAGGGCGACGTCGTTTCGGTGTACGTCGACAATGGCCAGGCCGTGCAGTACGGGGAGCGCTTGTTCGCGATCAAGGTGAAGTAATGTTCAAGAAGATTCTCATCGCGAATCGCGGCGAGATCGCCTTGCGCGTCATCCTGGCCTGCCGCGAAATGGGCATTCGCACAGTGGCTGTCTACTCGGAAGCTGACGAGGACTCGCTGCACGTCCGGTTCGCCGATGAGGATGTGTGCATCGGGCCTGCGCGCGCCGCCGACAGCTACCTGAACGTGCCGGCGATTATCAGTGCGGCCGAAATCACCGGCGCCGACGCCGTGCACCCGGGGTATGGATTCCTGTCGGAAAGCGCGTACTTTGCCGAAGTCTGCGAAGCGTGTCATATCAAGTTCATTGGACCCGATCCCCAGGTGATTCGCCTGATGGGGGACAAGGCTCGGGCCCGCCGCACGATGAAGAAAGCCGGCGTACCCGTTCTGCCGGGGTCGGAAGGCACGCTCGACAGCGAAGACCAGGCGCTGAAAGTGGCGCGCGAGATCGGGTACCCCGTCATCATCAAAGCCAGTGCCGGCGGCGGCGGCCGGGGCATGCGGGTGGTGCGTACGCCGCCTGATCTGGCCCGTGCCTACCGGACGGCGCAGCGTGAAGCCGAAGCGGCGTTTGGTGTGCCCGATCTCTACGTGGAGAAGTACCTCGAGAATCCCCGCCACATCGAGTTCCAGATCCTGGGAGACCATCAGGGAAACGTGGTGCACCTGGGTGAACGCGAATGTTCGATCCAGCGCCGCCACCAGAAGCTGGTCGAAGAATCACCGTCGCCGGCCCTCACCGAGAAGATGCGCCGGAAGATTGGCAGCATCGTCGTGGATGCCGCGCGGGAAGTGCAGTACACGAACGCCGGCACGTTCGAATTCCTGATGGATTCCGGCGGCCGCTTCTATTTCATGGAGGCCAACACCCGGCTCCAGGTGGAGCATGGCGTGACCGAGTTGGTCACCGGCGTGGACATGGTCAAGGAACAGATCCGGATCGCGGCGGGAGAGCGGCTGTCGTTCAAACAGAGCGAGATCACGTTCACAGGGCACGCGATCGAATGCCGGGTGAATGCCGAATGCCCCGAGACCTTCGTGCCGTCGCCCGGCCTCATCAAGGTCTTCAGCGTGCCTGGCGGACCGGGTATCCGCGTCGACACCGCGATGTACGCCGAAGCCACGGTCACGCCGTACTACGATTCCATGATCGCCAAGGTGATGGCCTTCGGCCGGGATCGTGAAGAGGCGATTGCCCGCATGCGGCGGGCGCTCGACATGATGGTCGTCGAGGGGATCAAGACCTCGATCCCGCTGCACCTCAGGATTCTGGCCGACGCCGACTTCGTGGCAGGCCGCCTCGGCACCGGATTCATGGAGCGGCTGCTCGGGCCGGCGAAATCCGCGAAGCTCGCCGAAGCGGTCTAGCGACTCATGCCCGGGCGTGTATAATGCCCAAACCTTGCCGGGTTCCTGTGATCCGGGCTGATGGACGGCCTGGGCGCGCCATGTTCTCGAGACGCTGGAGGACCATCTGATGTCGTTAATGTCCACGAAGTCGATGGAGCAGCTGAGGGCCGAGGCTGCCGAAACGGGCGAGCACAGCCTGAAGCGCGTGTTGGGCCCGGTCAACCTCATCACCCTTGGCATTGGGGCGATTATCGGGACGGGCATCTTCGTGCTGACCGGCCAGGCGGCCGCGCAATACTCGGGACCCGCCATCGTGCTGTCGATGGTGCTGGCCGGGGTGGCGAGCGCACTGGCAGGTCTGTGTTACGCCGAGTTCGCCTCGAGCGTGCCCATTGCCGGATCGGCGTACACGTACGGCTATGCGACCCTGGGCGAGTTCATCGCGTGGATTATTGGCTGGGATCTCATCCTGGAGTACGCGCTCGGCGCAGCCACGGTGGCCGTCGGCTGGTCGGGCTACGTCGTCTCGTTCCTCGCGGATTTCGGGCTGCTCCTCTCGCCGGCCTACACCGCGCCGCTTGGCGTCGACCTCGTGGAGACCTCGCCCGGGCACTGGCAGATCCTGGCGGCGAATCTCGCCACCCAATTGACGAATCAGGGCATCAACCCGGCCAGCCTGCCGCATGTGACGGGCATCATCAATCTGCCCGCCATGCTCATCGCGGTGCTGGTGACGGTTCTCCTGGTCATCGGGATCAAGGAGTCCGCCAACGTCAACTCCGTGATCGTCATTGTCAAGGTGGCCGTCGTGCTGGCGGTGATCGTGGCCGGGGCGGCCTTCGTCAAGACGGCCAACTGGCATCCGTTCATTCCCGCGAACAGAGGGTCCTTCGGCGACTTCGGGTGGAGCGGGATCGCTCGTGGGGCCGGCGTGATCTTCTTTGCCTACATCGGCTTCGACGCCGTGTCGACGGCCGCGCAGGAAGCGAAGAACCCCACGCGCGACATGCCCATCGGCATTCTCGGGTCGCTCGTGATCTGCACGATCCTCTATGTCGCGGTGTCGCTCGTGATGGTCGGTCTCGTGCCGTACACGATGCTGGGCGTGTCGGCCCCGATGGCTGTCGCAATCGATGCGGCCAAGACGCAGGCCCAGGGAACCGGCTGGGCCTGGTTCATCAACATGCTCCCGTTCCTCGTCAAGCTGGGCGCCATCGCGGGCCTGAGTTCAGTGATGGTGGTCATGATGCTCGGCCAGCCGCGTATCTTCTACTCGATGGCCAAAGACGGACTGCTGCCTCCGTGGGCGAAGAAGATCCACCCGCGGTTCCGTACCCCGCATATCACCACGATCGTGACCGGGGTGGCCGTGGCCATCGCCGCCGGCCTGACACCCATCAACATTCTGGGCGAACTGGTCAGCGTCGGCACGTTGCTGGCGTTCGTCATCGTGTCGCTCGGGATTATTTTCCTGCGCAGGCGGCGACCCGATGTGGTGGCGCCGTTCCGCACGCCGTGGGTGCCCCTGGTGCCCATCCTGTCGGCACTGGTCTCGCTCTCGCTGATGGCAAGCCTGCCGCTGCCGACCTGGGAGCGGCTGATCGTCTGGATGATCATCGGCATCGCAATCTACTTCGGCTATGGCTACCGCCACAGCGAACTCCGCAAGCGGATCGAGGCCGGCGGGCGAGGGTAGCCTGTCGACAGCGCGTCCATCGAAGGGCGACCGGTTCAGCCACGTCCGAGGGCCGTGGCTGGCCGTGGCCCTCCTGTTCATCGTGCTGACGGGCGGCACGATCGGCTATGTCCTGATCGGGGCAGCCGAAGCGGAGGAACCCACAACATGCCGGCTCGCGTCCTGAACGGAACCTCGGTCGCCGCAGCCATTAGATCGGAATTGCCGGCCCGTATTGCCGCGATGGCCGCAGCCTTCGGCCGGACGCCAGGACTCGGCATCGTGCTGGCGGGCAACGATGCGGGTTCCGAAGTCTACGTCCGCAACAAGTTGACGATGGCGGCCGCGATGGGCATCCGCGCGGAACTGGCGCGGGTGCCTGCCGACGGTCACGTGGACGAGGTGCTGACGATCGTCGCCCGACTCAATGCTCGCGACGATATCGACGGCGTGCTGGTCCAGTCTCCGCTGCCGGCCGGTATGGGCCCCGATGCCGAGGTGCGGGTCGTAGACCTGATCGATCCGGCCAAGGACGTCGACGGTTTCACGGCGGTCAACGCCGGACGCCTCGTGCAGCATCGCGAAGGTCTGGTGCCGTGCACGCCCGCAGGCGTCATCGAGTTGCTGCAGCGGTCTGGCATCACGATGGTGGGGGCTCACGCCGTCGTGATCGGGCGCAGCGACATTGTGGGGAAACCCATGGCCATGCTGCTGTTGCATCAGCATGCAACCGTCACCATTTGTCACTCGAAGACCCGCGACCTGGCCGATGTGGCCCGAAGCGCGGATATCCTGGTGGCGGCGATCGGCCGGCCGGCGTTTGTGACGCCAGCATTCGTCAAACCCGGAGCCACCGTCGTCGACGTCGGCATCAATCGTGTCACCGACGCCACCCTGATTCGTGCCTGGTACCCGGCCGGTTCACCGCGCCTCGACGAGTTCGAGAAGAAAGGCTCACTGCTGGTGGGGGACGTCCACCCCGAGGTTGCCGGCGTGGCCGGGGCCTTGACACCCGTGCCCGGCGGAGTGGGGCCGCTCACCATCGCGATGTTGCTCGCGAACACCGTCCGGGCCGCCGAGGCGCGGCTGCTCGGCTGACGCCCGATGCTACGCGTGGCCCTGACCGGCGGCATCGGCACCGGCAAGAGCGCGGTGCTGGCGACATTGGCTGGGCTGGGAGCACACGTGATCGTGGCCGACCTGCTGGCGCGCGAGGTGATCGAACCGGGCACCTCCGGTGAGGCGGCGGTTCTTCGACGGTTTGGCCCCGCCGTGTTCGACGCCGGCGGCCGTGTTGACCGGGCTCGGCTGGGTGCCCTCGTATTTTGCGATCAGACTGCGCTCGGCGACCTGGAGGCGATTGTGCATCCCAGGGTGTACGACGCCATCCGCGATTGGATGGCAGCCCGGGCGGATGAAGGCGTTCAGATTGCCGTAGCGGAGATCCCACTACTGTTTGAAACACACCACGAAGCCGACTTCGACCGCGTCGTCGTCACAGCGTGCGAGCCGGCCGAACAGGAGCGGCGGGTGATGGCCAGAGACGGCTTGTCAGCAGCGGATGTCCAACGGAGGATTGCTGCCCAGTGGCCGCTAGAGGACAAAGCCCGCCGCGCCGACTTCGTGATTCGGACGGATGGATCGATGGTCGATACGGCCCGCCGGACGTCTGATGTCTGGCGCACGCTGCTGGCCTTGGACACCGATCATCGAGTCTGACCCACCGGGTGGAGGCGGCGCGAAGCCTAGACATGTTCCTGGGGGCTTCATCGCGCCGGATGAAGCAAGTCTCTCGTCACCCCCGCAGAAGCGGGGGTCCAGTCCTGGATGCCCGCCTTCTTGGGCCGCCGTAGCCGAAGGCGAAGGAGCCCGCGGGAATGACGGGATGGCTGCGCCTCTCACGGCCCCGACCGTCCGCCAGGGGGCTCGGCAGTTTGAGGCAGCGCTTCGCCAGCCAACCCGGTCCGATCGGCCCTGAAGTTGTGCGATACTGCACGGGTCACCTCGTGCTCCTGTCGGGAGAGGTCAGCTGCCGGCCGTGAAACGATCCCACCTGCTGTTGCACCGTCTCGTTCTGGTTTCCCTCGTTGCCGCAGGGTTTCTCATTGCGGCGTGCGGAGGATCGCCGTCCGGCCCGACGCCACCACCTCCGATCGTGGCGCCGACCATCTTCAGCGTGACACCCAATGCCGGCGCGACGGCAGGGGGTACGGATGTGACGATCTCCGGGGCCAATTTCGGCACGGGGGCCAGCGTCACCGTGGGCGGCGTTGCGGCCACCAATGTACGGGTGATTGGAACGGCTGTCCTCATCGCCACGACCGGTCCCCATGCGGCAGGTCCAGCCGACGTGATCGTGACGCTGAACGGTCAATCGGGCGCTTTACTGCGCGGCTTCACCTATGTCGTGCCGCCTCCAAACACGCCACCCACCATCTTGTCCATCGTGGTCCAGGGACCCCGGGCCAACCAGCCCTCCAACTTCGCGGATCTGAACGAAGAAGTCGTGGTGACCGCCACCATCGCCGACGCCGAAACGCCCGTTGCCCAGCTCACCTACACCTGGACCGCGGAGGCGGGCACCATCACCAGCGCCAGCGGACCGGTGGCGCGCTGGCGGGCCCCAGCGACGATGTCGACACCGCGCAGTGTGACGATCACGCTGACGGTGACGGAAGTCGTTGCCCAGGTCGGGGGCCTCGACGGCCGGACCCTCATCACGCAGAACACGGTCGGGAACACTTCAGTCAGCGTGCACGATTCGGTCAAGGAGATTGCCGATCTCGCGTACCAGTTCCTGGTCGACTTCTCAAACTCGGCGCTCGCTCCAGAGTACGTCGTCCGCAACTTCTACAGCGGCTGCAGTGGCGCGGCAGAGGAGTTGTCTGATGTCGTGAAAAACCGGGCGACCTACAACATCTACAACTGGAAAGTCGGCGCCGTCTTTCCGGTAGCGGTGGCCTTCAACGACAAGTGTCCCTTCCGGGGGAAACCGGGTGATGGCTGTGCGCAGGTGCCCGTGGAGTGGCACTCCACCTGTCTGAAGACGAGCGACGAGTGCACGGCGGGACAGACCTACACGACCATCGGTACCGGCCAGTGCACGATGGTCTATCGCCAGAACAGATGGTGGTTGTGTGATAGCGACTTCAACGGGACGTCCAATACGCCTCTGTGGCTGCCCCCCTTCATCCGCTGACCATCTCTCCTGCCGAATCGCCGGCCTCCTGTGCGGGCGCGATCCGATCCTCCACGAAGGTGTCCCATTCGTGACAATGCGGGCATTGCCACAGCAGCTCGGTGCTGCGGTAGTGACAGCGCTGGCAGACGTGCGGATCCAGGTAGAAGACCGACTGGCGCATCAGTTCCACATACCGCTTGACGAGTCCCGGATCCAGACCGGCCGTCAACAGCGTCTGCCACACGGCCTGATGGATGGTCAAGGCGTGCGGGCTGTGTGACAGCGCCTCGAACAGCAGCTCCAGAGCCTCGCCGCCGTGTCCCTGCGCCAGCAGATGCCGCCCCAGGGCCAGCCGCGCCCGCCAGTCCTGCGGGTTGGCGCCGATCAGCCGGCGGCACAACGCCTGGAAGCGCGGCGCGTTGTTCTGTTGCAGGGCCGCTGATTCCAGCCGGTCGAAGGCCAGATACGCCCGCTCGGGAGCGACCTGGGCGATTCGTTCCCACGTCTCGACGGCCGACGCCAGGTTCTCTTCGTGCAGGCGGACGTCGCCGAGATTCAGGTAGGCGGGCACCGTCCGGGCATCCAGATCGATCGCCGACGCGAACCGCGCGGCGGCCTGCCCGTACTCGAGCTGCTGCACGCGTTGGCGGCCCAGCTCGTTCTCGAGGAAGGCCAGGATCTGCTGATGGCGAGGCTGATCGGTCTCGTCGGTCAGCTCGATCAGCCGCCGGCGCACGTCGCGCGCCTCCGGCCACTGGTGTTGTTCCTCGTGCAGTTTTTCGAGATTGACCAGGGCGTAGGGGTTCGACGGATTGAGACGTAACACCTCGTTGAACGCTTCGAGGGCCCGGTCGACGAACCCGCCTCGCTTGTAGTCCAGCCCGAGGCAGAGCAGGACGTAGGCGTGTTCCAGCTTCGTTAGCTTCGGCCGCTGCAGCAGGCCTTGGTGGATCGTGATCGCGCGGCCCGTCTGTCCCTTCTCGCGATACAGATTGCCCAGAATCATCTCGATTTCGAGCGCATCCGGCTGCAGGCGCGCGGCACGCGCCAGCTCGTCGATCGCCCGGTCCAGCTGATTGGCCACCAGGAAGTTCAGACCGAGAATGTAGTGCGGCGATTCGCGGGCCCGGCGCCGATCGATCCACCGGCCTTCCTGCAGCCGGTAGCGTTCCCATGCCTTGCCGAACGCCAGGCCGACGAGCAGCGCGACGAGCGCGGCGAGAAACGGGATGGAGCTTTGCATCAGAACATCTGCGTGCGCCAGAGGTCGTGCAGGTGCAGCACGCCCTCCACACGCCGTTCAGCGTCGGCGACCACGAGCGAGGTGATCTTGCGCCGTTCCATCAGTGCGAGCGCTTCGACGGCCAGGAGCGACCGTCCGATGGTGACCGGCCCCGCCGTCATCACCGCGCCTGCCCGCTGGTTGAGCAGACCGGGAGCCGTCATGTGGCGTCGAAGATCTCCGTCGGTCACGATGCCGGCCAGCAAGCCAGCGTCATCGATCACGCACGTCATCCCCAGCCCCTTGCCGGAGATTTCGGCTACCACGTCCGCCATCGACGCGGCCACGCCGACCACCGGAACCTGAGGGCCCGTGTGCATCAGGCTTTCCACACGCATCAGGCGCTTGCCGAGGCCGCCACCGGGATGCAGGCTCGCGAAATCCTCGTGGCGAAACCCTTTCGCCACCAGCAGCGTCATCGCGACGGCGTCTCCCATGGCCAGCGCGGCCGTCGTGCTCGCGGTTGGCGCCAGGTTGAGCGGGCACGCTTCTTCGTCGACGCCGCAATCGAGCACGATATCGGCCGCTCGCGCCAGCGTGGAGCCAGCAGACCCGGTCATGGCGATCAACGTGGCGCCGATGCGGCGGATGGTCTCGAGCAGCCGCAGCAACTCGGCCGTCTCTCCCGTATACGACAACGCCACCACCACATCGTCGCCGCGCACGGCGCCCAGATCGCCATGCACCGCCTCGGCCGGGTGCAGGAAGAAGGCGGACGTGCCCGTGCTGGAGAACGTGGCAGCAATCTTACGCGCGATGATGCCCGACTTGCCCATGCCCGTCACAATCACACGGCCCCGGCAATCGAGCAGGGCCTGCACCGCAGCCGAGAACCGTCCGTCCACACGGCCGACCAGTCCCAGGACGGCTGCCGCTTCGGTCTTGATCACGTTGCGCGCCAGGTCGAGGTCGATCATGCGTCTGGTGCCTGTGTGCCACGGCGTACCCGGTCGATGCCCACCAGCAATCGGAGCAACGGCTCGAGCCGATTCAGCGCGAGGGCATTCTGTGCGTCGCTCTTGGCGAGGGCGGGGTTCTCGTGAATCTCCAGAAAGACACCGTCGACGCCCGCCGCCACGCCCGCTGGAGCCAGGGTATCGATAAACTCGGCCTGACCAGCCGTCACGCCAGTGCCGGCGCCCGGCAACTGCAGGCTGTGCGTGACGTCATAAATCACCGGGAAGCCAAAACCACGCATGATGGGGAACGCCCGCATGTCGACCACGAGGTTCTGGTAGCCGAAACTGGTGCCGCGTTCCGTCACCATCACGCGAAGATTGCCCGCCGACGTCACTTTGTGAATCGCATGGCGCATGTCGTGAGGCGACAGAAACTGTCCTTTCTTCACGTTGACCGCCCGCCCGGTGCGCGCGGCGGCCACCAGCAGGTCGGTTTGGCGGCACAGAAAGGCCGGAATCTGCAGGACGTCGGCGACCTCGGCCGCTCTCGCCGCCTGTTCGCGTTCATGAATATCGGTCAGCACCGGCACACCCACGGCCGCCTTGACCGCGGCCAGCACCCGCAATCCCTCGTCGAGTCCCGGTCCGCGAAACGACGTCACCGAGGTGCGATTCGCCTTGTCGAAGGACGCCTTGAAAATGTAGGGCACGCCACAGCGGCGCGCGATCGCGGCGATGGCACCACCGAGGTCGACCGCGTGCTGTTCGCTCTCGATGACGCACGGCCCCCCGATGAGCACGAGCGGGTGGCCGCCGCCCACCGTGACAGCGCCGACAACAACAGGATGCACGGTGGTCATTATAGACCCGGGGATTCGGAGGTGGTCGATCCCATCCAATCAAGCGACGGGGCTGGCCACGTGCATGCCGGTCCGGACGGCGCAGTGCTGCAGGCCCGCCTCGATGAAACTGGCGAACAACGGATGTGGATTCAGGGGTTTCGAGAGGAACTCCGGGTGGAACTGCACCGCGATGTACCACGGGTGATCCGACACTTCCAGAATCTCGACGAACTTGCCATCCGGTGAACGCCCCGAAATCCGGGCGCCGTGGTCTGCCAGCGTCTGTTCATAGAGACAGTTGAACTCGTATCGGTGCCGGTGGCGCTCGCTGACGAGCGTGCTGCCGTAGATGCGGTGTGCCAGCGATCCAGGGACGATCTCGCACGGGTAGGCGCCCAGGCGCATCGTGCCGCCCATTTCATCGATGCCCAGCAAGTCGCGCAGCTTGTAGATCACTTTGTGGGTAGCCTGCTCGTCGCACTCGGTCGAGTCGGCGCCCTCGAGTCCGCAGACATGCCGGGCGAAGTCCACCGAGGCCCACTGGAAACCGTAGCAGATGCCGAAATACGGGATCTTGCGTTCGCGGGCGATGCGCGCCGCTCGCATCATGCCGCGCGTGCCGCGAACGCCGAAGCCTCCGGGCACCAGAATAGCGTCGGCGTCATCCAGCAACCGCTCGCCGCCTTCCTGCTCGAGCGCCTCGGCCTCGACCCAATGAAACTTCACGCGGGCTCGGTGGGCGAAGCCACCGTGGTGCAGCGCCTCGTTCAAACTCTTGTACGAGTCCTCGAGTTCCACGTACTTGCCGACCACATGGACGGTGAAGTCGTGTTCCGGGTTCTTGATGCCGTGGACCAGACGCTCCCACGCCGACATCTGGCGCTCTGTCTGAGGCAAATGGAGGTACTTCAAGATGATGCTGTCGAGCCCCTCGGCGCCAAATGCCAGCGGCACTTCGTACACCGTGTCGACGTCCTTCGCCGTAATGACGGCCTCCTCGCCGACGTCGCAGAAGAGCGCAATCTTCCGCTTGATGTCGCCGGGCAGTTGCCGGTCGGTGCGACACAGGAGAATGTCGGGCTGGATCCCGAGCGAGCGCAGGTCGCGCACGCTGTGCTGTGTCGGCTTGGTCTTCAATTCGCCGGCCGTGCCGATAAACGGCACCAGCGTCAGGTGGACGTAGATCGCGTTCTCACGGCCGACATCCTGCCGCAACTGGCGGATCGCCTCGAGAAACGGCTGGCTCTCGATGTCGCCAACGGTGCCTCCGATTTCCACAATCACCACATCCACGTTTTTCGCGACGCCCAGGATGCACTGTTTGATCTCGTTGGTGATGTGAGGAATCACCTGGATGGTGCGCCCCAGGTAGTCGCCCCGTCGTTCCTTCTGGATCACCGACATGTAGACGCGCCCGGTTGTCCAGTTATGGTTTCGAGTCGTCTTCGCATTGGTGAAGCGCTCGTAGTGTCCGAGATCGAGATCGGTCTCGGCCCCATCGTCGGTCACGTAGACCTCGCCGTGCTGGTAGGGGCTCATCGTGCCCGGGTCGACGTTGATGTAGGGATCCAGCTTCTGGAGAGTCACGCGATAGCCGTGTCCCTCCAACAGGCAGCCGATCGAGGCGGCAGCCAGGCCCTTGCCGAGCGAGGACACCACGCCGCCGGTGACGAAGATGTACTTCACCGGGTGCTGCGCAACATGTTCCATGGCTGCTCTCATGAAAGCCAACCGGCCGCCGCAAGCCGGCGCACGCGGTCGAGATCCTCTGGTGTGTCGATCGACATCGAGTCGTGGGTCGTTTCCACCACCCGGATGCGATACCCATATTCCAGCGCGCGCAGCTGCTCGAGCGACTCGGCGCACTCCAGCGGGGTGCGCGGCAGCGACGCCAGCGTCAACAGGAACGCGCGGCGGTACACATACAACCCGATGTGACGGAACGCCGCACGCTGGCCGCCCGCCCCGTCGCGGCGGAATGGAATCGGCGCCCGGGAGAAATACAGCGCGAATCCCTGCCGATCGACGACCACCTTGACGACATTCGGGTTCTGGGGATCGGTGCGGTCATCCAAGGCAATGCCCAAGGTGGACATCACCACCGACGCGTCCATGATCAGGGGCTGGACCGCCTCCTCGATGGCGGCGGGGACCACGGCAGGTTCGTCGCCCTGGACATTGACGATGATCTCGCTGTCGAGAGAACGGGCCACTTCCGCGATCCGATCGGTGCCGCTGGCGTGGTCCGCCCGCGTCAGCACCGCCTGGCCGCCGAACGCCTGCACGGCCGACACGATGCGCTCGTCGTCGGTGGCGACCAACACGCGTCCCACGCACCTCGCCGATGCCGCCCGCCGGTAGACGTGCTCCACCATGCACCGCCCCCCGATATCGACCAGCGGTTTACCGGGCAAACGGGTGGACGCGAAGCGTGCGGGAATGACAACCGAAACCGAAGGAACAGGCTGGGGTTTGGCCGAACCGGTGGGCGCCAATGGGTGCACGGCGAATCATAGCATGAGCAGGGCGTGCCGCCGGCCGGCAGAGGTGCTAGGATCGGCGTATCGCTGACGGGGGTCGATCTATGAATGCATCCAGAGCCGCGGTGATGGTCGTCGGTGTCAACATGGTCGCTGTGTGGATGGCTGCGGCGGCCGGCCGTTCGGCGATGGCGGACCAGGTTCCGCTTGTCGCCTCCCGTGCCGTCATCGAGCAGCAGGAGGTCCACCACGCGCGCGCCTCGCTCGTGGCGGCCACCGAGCGACTCGATGCCCGCGATCAGGCTCCCGGTGTGCCTGAGGCGGTCGCGCGCAATCCCTTCCGCTTCGGAGCCGCACGAACCGCAGCGCCACTGACTGCCCATCAGGGTGGGGAGCCGGCCACATCGGCGGGCCGCGTGCAGGACACCGCGACGCGGCCGGACGGGGCGGCCGGGCAGGATGACATGCGTCTGGAAGGCATGGCCGAAACCCGAGTGGGTGACGAGGTACGCCGGACCGCCATCATGACGACCGGCGGCGCGGTCGTGTTGGCCACGATCGGAACCGAGCTGTCCGGCCGGTACAAAGTGATCGCCATTGGAGCGGATTCCGTGGATCTGGACGATGTGCGCGGAGGCCCTCGCCGGGTGCTCAAGTTGTCGTCCCACGTCTAATCTCTTGCCCCCGCAGGATTACTGTTACCCAGAGAGGACTTATATCATGCTCAAGAAGATCGCGTTGATCGGCGGAGGCAACATCGGCGGTGTGCTCGCGCAGGAACTGTTCCGGCGCAACCTGGCGGCCACAGTGGCGATGGTCGACGTGAAGGGGCCGGATGTGGCCAAGGGCAAGTGCCTGGACATTGCCGAGGGCACGCCCATCCTCGGCAGCGACGTGAAGTTCGAGGCCGGCAAGGAGTACGGCGTCATCAAGGATGCCGATCTCGTCATCAACACGGCTGGCGTGCCGCGCACCATACGGCCCGATGGGACGTTTCCGAGCCGCGAGGAACTGCTGGCGGTCAACCTGAAGATTACCGACGCGGTGGCGGCCGGCATCAGGGAGTTCTGCCCGAAGGCGATCGTCATCTCGGTGGCCAACCCGCTTGACGCGATCGTGTTCCGGCTGTACCAGCAACTGAAGCCGTCCAAGAACCGCCTGATGGGGATGGCCGGCGCGCTCGACTCGTCGCGCTATCGCTACTTCGTGGCACAGGCGGCCGGCGTGTCGGTCGAAAACGTTCAGGCCGTCGTCCTTGGAGGACACGGCGACGACATGGTGCCGGTGCGCAGTTGCTGTCGTGTGGCGGGCATGCCGGTCGACAAGTTCCTCGATGAGGCGACGCTGTCTGCCATTGAGGCGCGCACCCGAAAGGCGGGCGGCGAAATCGTCGGCCTGATCGGCGTTTCCGCGTTCGCGTCGCCGGCGCTGTCGGCCATCGAAATGGTCGAGGCGATTGTGTTCGACAAGAGGAAGATCATCCCGTCGTGCGTGCTGCTCGAGGGTGAGTATGGCGTCAATGGCCTGTTTGTGGGCGTGCCCGTGGTGCTGGGCAAGAACGGCATCGAGAAGATCATCCAGCTCGATCTGAACGACGCTGAGAAGGCCGCGTTCGCCAAGTCGATTGCCGCCGTACAGAAGACCACCGACGAGGTGCTGGCGGTGAAGCAGGGCTGAGGCTAGGAAGACGGCGTTTGCGCCGCCAGCACCTTGCCCAGGAAATCGTTGAGTGCGCTGCCGCCGCGAATCCAACGCGTGACGATGACGAGGTCGTTCTCCCAGTCGATGTAGATGATGTTTTGGCCATTGCCGCGGAAGGTGACGCTGGACTCCGGTGTGGCCGGCAGCGACTTGCGACCCGGGTTCAAGAACCAGTTCATGTAGCCGTACTCGGCGTTGGCCGGGCCCGGCGTTCTCGCCATCTTGATCCAGGCCTGAGACACGATCTGACGGTCTTTCCAGCGTCCGCCTCGCAGGAACAGGTAGCCGAAGCGGGCCATGTCCCAGGCACTGATGAACATGCCTCCGCCCCAGTGGCCGCCCCCTGTCATCGATTGCATCCGCTGCCCGTCCAGCTCGATCCAGGAGTTGTCGTAGCCGTACCAGCGCCAGGTCGTCGATGCGCCGATCGGATTCATGATCTCCTCGCGCAGCACCTCGGGCAGCGGTCGTCGCCAGACGTGCAGCGTCAGCAGCGCCAGCATGTTCACGCGCGTGTCGTTGTACTTGTAGCGCGTGCCCGGGTCGTACAGCTTCCGATTCGGCCACTCGGCAGGCGTTGCGCTTTCCGGCCGGTCGGCCCAGTCCGGCTTGCCCCAGAGTGTGCCCTGCCAGTCGCTGGTCTGACGCAGCAGATGTTCCCAGGTAATCGTCGCGTTGTGCCCGTCGAAATAGCCGGGCACGGGCATGTACTCGCGAGCCAGGTCAGTCACATCGCGGATGAACCCTCTCTGCCAGGCAAGGCCGACCACCGATGACAAAAACGTCTTGGTGACACTGAAGGTCATGTCGACGCGGCGTGTATCGCCCCACTCGGCCGCGACGTAGCCGCGCCGGATCACCAGGCCGTTCGCGCTCCCACGTTCTTGGATCGGTCCGATCGGGGTATCAAACGGTTCGCGCCCGCCGAAGGTGGTGGCCAGGTCCATCGCCAGATCCTTGGTTGCCGGATTCTCGCTGGCCACCGCGTACTGCACGGCCTGAGCGAGCCGATCGGGATCCATGCCAAGCTCGGCTGGAGTCTTCTTCTGCCAGTCGATACGATCGGGGAAGTACACCGGCGGAGCAGCCGCAAGCGCCGCGGCAGACGGCTTGGCTGCCGGCTTGGGTGCCGGTCGCCGGCCCTGTGGGGCCGACGCCGTCTGGCCCGAGAGCGATCCAATCAGGCATGCGGCGATGACCAGTGTCAGCGCGGTGGTGTGTGTCGATTGCCGTTTCACCGTCATCATCGTAACCCTCCGGCAGCACGTAAGGATCCGGGCGGAAACATGCATAGTTGTTTCCTTTCGGGTCCTTAGTTCATACCAGGTCGGCGAGCGGTCCCTCAGGGGCGGATGCAGGCCCGGTGGCCCTCAACGCTCCGGCCAGTGCACGGCGCCAGCGCTGTTATCGACAAACCAGTTCTGTCCGGTCGTGTGGCGCGGCCGGTACAGGATACGCGTGTCCCACTCAGCCACCTTCTCGAGATCCAGCACACGGATCGCAAAGTCGACCAACTCTGCTGACGCCCTCCCGCGGCGGACGACCACGTACCCGATTCGGGCGCGCCTGACAAAGTCGTAGGCATGTCGCCTGGCTTTCGCCTCGAGTTCGGCAGGGACGGACTGACCCTCACTGAGGAGGATGAGCGCGCGGAGCACGGGAAAACGGCGGATGGATGCGACTCTCCCACCTGAGACCCGCGAGAGGTATCCGCCAATCAACTTCTTGCGATGACGAGTCTGGTTGAATTGCGCTGACGCGCTGAAGTTGCCCACCGACGACAGCCCATCCCGCACGCCGAACGGCAGCTCCAAGATGCGTACACCACGCGCATCGGCCGCAATGATGTCGTAGACCGGCGACGGCGTGGCCGCGTAGAGCGGGCGCGGCGCCGGAACCAGTTCGAGCAGAAGCAGAGCCGATACGCCGGTCAGAACGAGGCTCCGTCGCGCCGGGTAGTTGCGGGTAATGGCCTTCAACGCCAGGGTGAACAACACGGCTACCGCCATCATCACCAGAACGGTGAATCGCGCCGGAGCCCGTGCACCGCCAATGACGGGCAGGTACCTGAGGATCGCCCACGGCGTGGGCACGGCGAGGTTGATGCCGGCGATCGTGACGAACGGTCCCAGCGCGAGCATGCCGGAACCGATTGCCAGGCCGAGCCAGTACCGATTCACTCGGGTGCGCACGATCCAGACGGCAACGGCGATCACGGCCAATGCGACGATCGGAATGGCCGCGACGTTGGCGACAAGTCCGCCATCCCGGGTTGCCAACCATTCGGCGAACCACGGCCGGAACAACACATGGTTCGGATTCGGCATGAGGTAGGCGAGCAGGTCGACGCCGGGCGTGCTGGATCGCCAGAAGACTCGCGGCGTCACGTACCGTCCCTCGAGAACCCTATTGGTCAGCGCGGCGAGCAGGGGCGAGAGCAAGAGCACGGCTGTCAGGACGCCGTATGGCGCCAATCTGACGAACGACCAGATCTCTGCCGATCCGCGCCAGCGAATCGACGGCCGAAACGTGAGGACCGCCCTCGCGAGGATCAGGACGGTCAGGATCAGCACCGGCGTATACAAGGATCGGAGGCCGATGGCCAGGCCCCCTACCGACACACTGGTGCCGCCAGTGACGGCGATCAACAGCGAGACCACGCCGGCCACGACAATCAGTACATCCACCAGCCGAAATGGCCGCCGGGAACGGTCCCAGCCGGGAGTCGCCAGTCGGACGTCGAGCAGCCGCGCGGTCAGGTGCCAGGCACCCAGCACGAGGCAGTAGACGCCGTAGTAAGGGTCGCAATATGTGGCCCACGCCATGGTGGCTCCGAGCGCGGCCATGTCGAGCCGGCGGCCCGTGCGCTCGACCCGGCGCAGCAGGAGGGCGAAGATTGGCAGCGGCGCTGCGGCAACCAGGCTGAAGTGTGCCGTTCCCCTGGCGATGAGCGCCGGCGAGACGGCGAGCAGCAGCCCACCCAGCCAGGCTTCGAGGCCGTCGCCAGCGACGTCTCGCGCCAGCAGGTACATCGCATAGGCAGTCAGGACGATCAATACCAGGTAGATCACGTTGAAGGCGGCCACGATTCCCAGGAACCGGACCAGAGGAAGGCCCAGCAGGTCGGCAAAGACCGTGTAGTTGTGTAGCGACAGATCAGCTTGGGAACTCAGCGAGAATATTGTGGACGTGAAGAAAGGAAAGTGTCCGTTTTCCAGCAACTCGTGCTGGAACACCCAGATGTTCCACACGTACACGCCGGTGTCTCCCGATGGAGGTCCGGTCAGGTGCGTGTCGAGGTGGGCGGACAGGGGCCACGTGAAGGCCACGGCGACCGCCAGGTACCCCGCTATCGGCAGGAAGCGCCACCACCACGCCCGAGTGGCCTGGCGGGCGCCGTGCGTATCGTCCGGTGCGCCGCCGTTGGATTGCAGGCGTTGAGTCAACTGGCCTGTCAAGCCCCGCCTTCCTGCAGCCGAGCACGCGTCCGATGGACGGGCCGGCTGTAGCACGCTGGACGCGGCGCCGCATCTCGCTTCCAGTTGGCGGCGCCAGCTCTCGCCCAATTGTCGAAACCCGCGCATCATACGCCAGCAGGACACCGCATGGCCAGCCCGTTCTGTGATGGTCACGCCCGACCCAGGAATTCTCTGGTCTCGGTGTTGATGCGAACCTTCTCGCCTTCCTTGATGAAGAGAGAGACGCGGATTTCGATGCCGGTCTCCAGCCTGGCCAGCTTGGTCGCATTGCCGCTAGCTGTATCGCCCCGCGAGCCGGATTCGGTGTAAACCACGGTGAGGTCGACTTGCTGGGGCATCTGAAGGCCGATGGCTTGACCGTTGAACATCAGAATCTGCACGATCTGTCCATCCACCAGGAAGTCCAGGGCATCTCCCATCATGTCCTTTCCCAGGGTGAGCGTCTCAAAGCTGTTCTGATCCATGAAATGCGAGCCGTCGCCGTCACTGTAGAGATAGCTGGCGGCCGACTGTACGAGGTCCGGCTCCTTGAACTTGTCCCCGGCTTTGAACGTCTTGTCAAACACCGCACGGGTCTTCAGGTTGCGCATCTTCAGCCGGACCAGCGTCTGACCTCCCCGCGCGGTGGGCGTCGAGCGCTCCACATCCAGGCAGTGATAGGGTGTGTCGTCCAATTCGAAGTACATCTTGCGCTTGATGTCGATGGCTTCGATGAATGCGGCCATGTGGAACCTCAACAACGGAAAGGCCGCGCGACGGCCCCAACGGCCGTGCGCGGCTGAGGGACCATTCTACCGGAGGCTCGCCTCCGCACCGATCATTACTCCCGGCCGGCTGCGAACAAAGGCCATTCCGAAGGCGCTACTCCCCACCGCTCGACACGCGCGCTGGTCGGAATGCTAGTGTCCCGAATCAGAAGTTCGCCGACATATTCCGGGCGGGGCATCCCGCTTCCCACCCCAACGCGGCTGCCGCGTCGGGGGCCCCGGCCTCGCGGCGTTGCTCCTTCCTCACATACTCCCGGTATGCTCGGTCGTCGCGCCTTGCGATCCGGGCGCCGCGCTCCGGACTATTTGTCA
>CAYHRK010000049.1:0-20343 GCA_964358795.1 uncultured Vicinamibacterales bacterium | reverse complement strand
GGCGATCATCCGGCCGTCGTACGGGTTGATGGCAAACTGGATGTGCGACCCACCGGTTTCCACGCCGACCTTGCGGATGATCTTCCGCGCCGCGTCGCGCATCCGCTGGTATTCCTTGTCAGTCAACGTCAGCGCCGGCGCCACGGTGATGCTGTCGCCGGTGTGCACGCCCATCGGATCGATGTTCTCGATCGAGCAGATCACGACGAAGTTGTCGGCGATGTCGCGCATCACCTCGAGCTCGAACTCCTTCCAGCCGATCACCGACTCTTCGACCAGTAGCTCGTGAACCGGGCTCATGGTCAGGCCGCGTTGCACCACGTCGTGGAATTCGTCGATGTTGTACGCGATGCCGCCGCCGATGCCGCCTAAGGTAAACGACGGGCGGATGATGGCTGGAAACCCCGTGGTCTGCACCAGCCCGAGCGCCTCGTCGATCGACCGCGCGTACCCGCTCAGGGGCACGTCCACGCCAATCTCGCGCATGGCGTCGCGGAACTTCAGACGGTCCTCGGCCATCTCGATCGCCTCGACCGAGGCGCCAATCAGGCGCACCCCGTACCGATCGAGTGCCCCGTTTTTCGCGAGCGCCACGGCAAGGTTCAGCGCCGTCTGTCCGCCAACGGTCGGCAGCACGGCATCGGGCCGTTCGCGCGCGATGATGGCTTCGACAATTCCGGGGGTCAAGGGCTCCACGTAGGTGCGGTTGGCCAGGTCTGGATCCGTCATGATGGTGGCCGGATTGCTGTTGACCAGCACCACCTCGAGTCCCTCGGCGCGCAGCGCTTTGCACGCCTGCGAGCCCGAGTAGTCGAACTCGCACGCCTGACCGATCACAATCGGGCCGGCGCCGAGCACGAGGACCCGCTTCACATCCTGCCGGCGCGGCATCTACCGGCGCTCCATGGCGTCGATAAACGACCCGAACAGGTAGTCGGCATCGTGGGGTCCGGGCGAGGCCTCGGGATGGTACTGCACGGCGAACACCGGCCGCTCGCGATGCCTGAAGCCTTCAAGCGTGCCGTCGTACAGGTTCACGTGCGTGACGATCACTTCGGCGGGCAGCGAGGCCGGATCCACGGCGAATCCATGATTCTGTGACGTGATTTCCACGCGCCCTGTCTCGACCTGGCGTACCGGGTGATTCAAACCGCGATGCCCGAATTTCAGCTTGAAGGTGCGCGCACCGAGCGCCAGGCCAAGCAGTTGATGCCCGAGGCAGATCCCGAACAGCGGCACGCCGCGCGTGAGCAGGGTCTTCACGTTGGACACGATGTACGGCAATGCCGCGGGATCGCCGGGGCCGTTGCTCAGGAACACGCCATCAGGCCCGTCCTCCAGCAGGGTCTCGGCTGGGGTCCCCGCCGGGTAGACGCGGACGGCGCAGTCGTGAGCCGCGAAGCGCCGCAGGATGTTCCATTTCATGCCGAAATCGTACGCGGCCACCCGGAGGCGCCTTGCCGGGCGGCGCCCAGGCTCCACATCGTACCCGTCGGTGCCGCCCGCCGCGCCAGGCGCAGGCCAGTCGAACGCCTTCGCACAGGTCACGTCGCGAACCAGATCGGCGCCGATCATGGATGGTACCCGACGCGCCCGCTCCACCAACTCCACACCGTCCTGCTCGCCTGTCGCCATCACGCCGCGCAGCACGCCCGCCGACCGGAGCTTGCGCGTCAGGGCGCGCGTGTCGATGCCGGCAATGGCAACGATGCCGTGGGCGATCAGGTAGGAGCGTAACGTGCCGGTGGCGCGCCAGTTGCTCGCGATGGGTGATTGCGCGCGCATCACAAACCCAGCCACCTGCGGCGCGCGCGACTCCACATCGGCGTCCGTCACACCGTAATTGCCGATCTCCGGGCACGTCATGGTCACGATCTGCCCGGCGTAGGAGGGATCGGTCAGGATTTCCTGGTAGCCGGTCATGCCGGTGTTGAACACGACCTCGCCTTGCGCGATGCCTTCCGCGCCGGCGGCCGTGCCCTGGAACCAGGATCCATCTTCCAAGGCGAGAACGGCCTTCACCGCGTAGGATTCCTCTCGAGTGACGCCGTCAAGCGCTTGCGTTCGCCCTTCGCGACGGTGACAGAGGCCGACCACGGGCGGAATCCCGCCAGCCGCAGCTCGACAGTGTGTGCCCCCGGTACGACATGGGTGATGGCAATGGGCGTGACACCCACGTCCTTGCCGTCCAGCAGCACACGGGCGGCAGGAGGACGGCTTTCGATCGAGATGACGGTGGCAGCCACTACTGGTGCGGGCGGGGCTGATGCCGGCGCCGGCGTTGCCGGTCGTACGACGTCGGCCGGTGGAATCCGGCGCAGCGTAACCGCGATGACCGCCGACGGCTTCGCCCTGCTGATGGTCACCACACGCTGCACGGGAACAGATCCCGCGCGGCTGATCCGGATGGTGTGCTCACCCGCAGCCAGATCGCGGATATTTCTCGGCGTCACTCCACGGCGCTGGCCGTCCACGAAGACGTCAGCCCCCGTTGGAGTGGATCGTACGGTGATGCGCCCCTTTGCCGAACTGGGCACCGGTGTCGTTGGTGTTGCTGCTGTCTTGGTTGGCGACGTCGTCGACGGCTTGGCTGCTGCGGCAGGAGCCGGCTGCGGTTTCACGGCCGCAGTGGGGCGCGGCGACGGTGCCACCGGCCCTGCCCCCACAAGGGCCGCCGCGACCGGGGACCGGGCGGGCGGTGGCGCCGACACTGACCCCACAGGCGCCGCCACAGTAGCCGCCGCCGCCGGAGGACGGGAGAGTGGTGGCGCCGGATTGGCCGGTCCACTGGCAACGGGAGCAGGGGCGGTCGGCCTGCTTCCTAGGTAGTAGCCTCCCGCCAGGCCCAGCAGCAGACCGGCTGCAGCCCCGATCGCGACGAGCGCAACCCGCCGATTGCGAAGCGCCGGCTGGGCCGTCTCCGCCAGGCGGCGCGACGGGCGGGACGACTGGGACGAACCGGGATCGATGGCCCTCGGCACCAAGGGTTCACTCGTCAAAAGCCCCGGATCGCGAGCCAGTTCCAGGTCCGATTCGTCTTCGCGCGGCTGGCTCGGTCGCGAGGCGGCCGGCGGAACCATCGCCGCCGGCGGAGGCGCAACCGGCGCCGACTCGACACCAGATGCGAAACCGGCGAATCGGAGACTTTCAGGCCGCGGCGTCCGTGCAAGCTGCACATCGCCGGGGGCGATCGGGACTGCCGGCGCAGACTCGTTGGCCGGCGCCGGACCGATACCTAATCCCTCTGACTCGACCGGACCGGCAGCCCCCAGCGCGGAGACCGACGGCGTTGGACTGGAAGCCGGGCGTTGCCGCCGAGGCGGCTCGGTCGGAGCCGGTTCCGGCGGCACAGGCGCCGCCGCCAGCGATTCATCGCCACGCACCGGGGCTTTGTCGACGACAGACGGTGAACCTGGGGCCCAGTCTCCGGGATCGGCAGGCGTGACGCCAGGCGCGAGCGGCTCAGACGGGAGAAGCGGATCGTCGAGCCCGGGCAGTTTTGGCGCGCGTGGGCGTGCGCGCTGCCTGCGGCCCGCCGTGCGGTCGCCGGCGTCTGGCATGGTCGTGGAGGCCGCAAGGGCTGCGGCAAACGCCAACGCGAAATCGGCAGCCATCGCGGGCCTGCGATCGGGATCGGGGTCGAATGCGCTCTCGAACAGTTCCCGTATGGCAGCCAGGTCGGCAACGCGCAACTCGGACAGCCCCGGCAAAGGCTCGTCGGTTCCCGGAAGCGGACGGTTCCCGGTCAACACTTCATAGGCGACCACGGCCAGCGAGAAGACATCGGCGGCGGCGCCCCACTCACCGCCCGACTCCCGCTCGGGAGCGGCGTACGGACGCCGAATCGGTCCGTGCTGACCTATCCGCTCGAGCGCCTTCGACACGCCGAGACCGGTCAGGTGGGTGTCGGCCGGGGTGACCAGCAGATCGCGCGGGTGCAGAGCGCCGTGGAAGATGCCGACCCGCGCCGCCGCGTCGAGCGCCTCGGCCACATGCGTCATCAGCCTGGTCGCATCGGCAGCCGGGGCGGGACCGTACTGCCGGATGGCCGCGTCCAGCGATTCCCCCGTCACGTACTGCTGGGCGAGGTACGCCACGCCGGCCTCAAGGCCGGTCGCCACAGCCTGCGCGATGTGTGGATGATCCAGATCGAGGTCGACCAGGCGCTGCAGTTCAGACGACAACTCCTCGGCCTGTTCCGGGGTGATGTCCAAACTGAACGCCTTGACGGCAACCAGGCGGTCGGCCTCGGGATCGTGGGTGCGAAACACCGGTCCCAGGACGCCAGCGCCTACTTGATGCAGGAGTCGAAACCGGCCGAAAGATGGTGGTGGCGAATACAAGGTGCCTGGGGTCAATGCCGCGTGCGTGACCGAGGGCGATGCTAACACGGAACCCTCGACGCTTCAATCGGTAGCACGAACGTCGCGCAACCCGAGTGCCCCGCGCGCGCTTGACAGGTGCAAGGGGCTCTGAGACAGTAACCGTCAGGTGCACGCGCAATTGGACCCACTCACATCGGGTGCCGTCAGGCTGGCCGTTGATATCCGGCAGTACCCGGGAATTCGGCGGTTGGCGGCCGACTACGCGTACGCGTTCGACAACCTGCGGGAGTTCTTCGCGGGGAACCCGACCGAGCCCGAGGCCTGGCGGACAGTGATCGATCAGGTGCAGGCTCATCCCCGTAATCGGGACGCGCTGGCCGAAGCCTTGTCCGCACAGCAGCAACGGCGCGGAGCCCCGCCCGAAGCGCGAGCCTCGGTAGACCGACTGCGCGATTCCGCCACCGTGGCCGTCGTGACGGGCCAGCAGGCGGGACTGTTCGGCGGGCCGATGTTCACCTTGCTGAAGGCGATCACGGCGCTGAAGCTGGCGGCACGCATCAGGCAGGAGTATGGCGTGCCCGCCGTCGCGGTGTTCTGGATTGATGCCGAGGACCACGACTGGAACGAGGTCAGCGGCTGTCAGGTCCTGGATGGAGACTTGCGGCCGCGAACCGTTCGCCTTCCGCCGCCGGAAGGTGCGGGCAGCGGACCGGTAGCGCGCCTGCCCCTGCACGACGCCGTCACGGCGGCCATCGACGAACTGGCTGTGCTGCTTCCGCCGACCGAGTTTACGGCCACACTGCTGACGCGTCTTCGCAGCGCCTACCGGCCAGATACAGGCATGGCGGAGGCCTTCGGCCGCTGGCTCGAGTTCGTGCTGGGCGAGTTTGGCCTCATCGTGTACGACGCGTCGGACGGCGCCACCAAGCCTCTAGTCGGTCATGTGTTCGCGCGTGAGGTTCAGTTCCCTGGTCGGACCTCGGAGTTGGCCGCAGCGGCCGGCACCCGTCTGGTGGCACGCGGCTACCACTCGCAGGTGATCCCGCACGACGATCACCTGGCGCTGTTCCACCTCGATGGCGGGCGTGATGCCATCCTGCTGCGCAACGGCCGCTATGAAGCGGGTGGCCGATCCTATGACAGGGCCGACTTGCTGGCTGTCGTGGCGTCCACGCCCGAGGCGTTCAGCCCCAACGTGCTGCTGCGGCCGATTGTGCAGGACACCCTGTTCCCCACCGTGGCCTATGTCGCGGGACCCAACGAGCTGGCCTACCTGGGCCAGCTGAAACCGGTGTACGAGCATTTTCATGTGCCCATGCCCCTGATGTACGGGCGCGCCTCGGCCACGTTGCTCGATTCGGCCGGCGTGCGCTTCCTGTCCCGGTACGGCGTCGAGGTGGCCTCGCTGCACGCGCAGGACGAGAGCACGCTCAATCACGTGCTTGAAACCCAGCTGCCGCCCGAGGTGGAACAGGCGTATCAGCACGCCGAAGCCGCCATGCAGGAGCCTCTTCAACGACTGGTCGAGGCGGTCCCGTCCATCGATCCCACGCTCGAGGGTGCGGCACGATCGGTGATGGGCCGCGTGCGGCACGAGTTGCAAGGCCTGCACACCAAGATCATCCATGCGGCCAAGAAGCGCGATGACACGTTGCGCCGGCAGTTCATGCGAACCCAGGCGCAGGCGTTTCCCGGCGGGCATGCGCAGGAGCGCACGATCGGGTTCGTGTATTTCCTCAACCGCTACGGTCCCGGTCTGGTGGATCGGCTGATCGTCGACTTGCCGCTCGAGCCCGGATCGCACTTGATCATCACGGTGTAGAGGCTCACGAGGTGCCGCCTGCCGACAAGCCGCCGCGCGCGCTCGTCTCTGCTGCTAGACCCAGGAAACGCCTGCGGCTCTATCTGGGGCTCGCGGTGGGCCTGCCGCTGCTGGCCCTGCTCATCGTCACGGGTATCTACTACGTCAACTTCGCTCGCTCGATCGACGAACGCCTGCACGGCGAGCGCATGCGGACGCTGCCTCGTGTGTTCGCCAGGCCGTTCGAGGTGCGGCGCGGCCAGTGGCTGTCGGCTCAGCAGATCGTGGATCGTCTCAACGACCTTGGCTACGCCGAGCGCGCCAAGGCTGAACAGCCCGGCGAGTTCTCGCGCATCGGCGACACGCTGACCCTGATCGCCCGGGGAGGCCCGCTGGCCGGCCAGGCGGTACGGATCTCGTTCAACCCGAAGGGGCCTGGTGTGGCCGGGCCCATCGGGCCCGACGGCAGGCCAATCCCGACGCCCGCCATCGAACGCATCGAGGCACTGAGCTCAGGGCCGCTTGATGCATTCCGCCTCGAGCAGCCGTTGCTGACGACGCTCATTACCGCGTCCCGGGAGAAACGGCGGCGGGTGTCGCTCGCCCTGATCCCGCGATACATGGTGCAAGCCGTGCTGGCGATCGAGGATCGGCGCTTCTACGAGCATCCGGGCATCGACCCGATCCGAATCATCGGCGCCATCTTGACCAACCTGCGCGGCGACAAACCCTATCTGGTCGGGGGCAGCACGCTGACGCAGCAACTGGTGAAGAACTTCTTTCTGACGCCTGAGAAGTCGTACAAGCGCAAACTGCAGGAGCAGTTTCTCGCCGTGGTGCTGGAGACACGCGCGACCAAGGACGACATCCTGGAGCTGTATCTGAACGATGTGTACCTTGGACAACGAGGTTCGTTCGCGATCCACGGTGTGGCAGCGGCGTCCCGACTCTTCTTTGGCAAGGACGTCACCAATCTCTCGCTGGCAGAAGCGGCGACCATTGCCGGCGTCATCCAGTCGCCCTACGCCCATTCGCCCTTCTCGTCGGGCACACGCGCCCGCGACAGGCGAAACGTGGTGCTGCAAGCGATGGTGGACTCCGGCTATGTCAGCCAGGCCGCTGCGGAACGGGCCGGACGCGAACCGGTGCAGGTGGTCGCCCACGCGCTCGACACGCAAGCGCCATACTTCGTGGATCTGCTGGGTCAGACGCTAGCCGAACAGTACCCGGGGCTGCTGGCCAGCACACTGCCGGTCGACATCTTTACTTCGCTCGACATCAACTTGCAGCGACTCGCACAGGAGGCGGTGGACACCGGCATCGCGCAGGTCGACCAGCAGCTGGCCCGCCGCCGCATCAAGGCCCGGGCGCAGGTGGCGCTGATCGCCATCGACCCGCGAACCGGGGAGGTGCTGGCGCTGGTCGGCGGCCGCTCCTACAGCCAGTCCCAGTTCAACCGGGCGCTCAACGGCCGGCGACAGCCCGGATCGGTCTTCAAGCCGTTCGTCTACCTGACGGCGTTCGAAGAGGCCGCCGCCGCCGGGCGCACCGACATGACGCCGGCCACGATCGTGAACGACGAGCAGACCACGTTTACGTTCGAAGACAAGGAGTGGACCCCGGGCAACTACGAGGACGAGTACGACGGCATGATTACGCTGCGGCGTGCGCTGGCCCACTCGCGCAACGCGGCCACGGTGAAGGTGGCCCAGATGGCTGGGTTCGACAAGATCGCCGCCTTGTGGACGCGGTTTGGCTCCAGCACCGCGCCGAAGCCGTACCCGTCGATTGCCCTTGGGGTGTTCGAGGCCACGCCGATGGAAGTGGCTACGGCCTACACGGTGTTTCCGAATCTCGGACTGCTGCGACCGCTGCACGCCATCAGCCGCATCACCAACGGACCGTCGGAACTGCGGGTGACATTGCCCGCGGTCAGGCGCGTCACGCGCCCGGAGACCACGTTTCTGGTCACGAATATGATGCGCAGTGTCTTGAACGAGGGGACGGGCGCGTCGGCCAGAGGGATGGGCTTCTCGCTGGATGCCGCCGGCAAGACCGGCACGACCAACGACTTGCGCGATGCGTGGTTCGTGGGATTCACTCCGGAACTGCTGACCGCCGTGTGGGTAGGTTTCGACGACAACCAACCGCTGGGCCTGAGCGGTGCGGTGGCGGCGCTGCCCATCTGGACACACTTCATGATGGCCGCATTGGCGGGCCGGCCCAGCCTGCCGTTTGAGGCGCCCGGTGGCGTCGGCTTTGCGGAGATCGATCGCGACACCGGCAAGATCGCGCAGCCGGCCTGTCCTCGCATCTTTCGTGAGGCCTTCATGCTGGGCACCGAGCCGGCAGAAGCCTGCGAACTGCACCGCTTCTGATTGCTGACTTCCGCATCCCTAATCCCTAATCCCTAATCCCTAACCCCTACGCCCTAGTCCCTGCATATAATCGCCTTATGCAAGAGGCTGTCTTCGCCGCCGTGGTTCGGGCCCTCGAGCGGGGCGACCACGCGGCGCTGGTGACCATTGTGGCGACCAACGGCTCGACACCCCAGCGGGTTGGGGCCAAGATGCTGGTGCACGAAGACGGCCGCACGATTGGCACCATCGGCGGCGGGTGCTACGAAAGCGATGCGTGCGGCAAGGCGCGCGAGATCATCCGAACCCGGCGCGGCCGCGTCGTGCGATACGACTTAAGTGACGACCTGGCCGCCGAGAACGGGCTCATCTGCGGAGGACAGATGGAGGTGTTCATCGAACCGCTCGATCCGGCTCCGCATCTGTACGTCGTCGGTGCCGGCCACGTCAGCCAGCATCTGGCGCACATGGCGCACACCGCCGGCTTTCGCGTGCACGTCGTGGACGATCGCGAGAAGTTCGCCAATCGCGATCGGTTCCCCGACGCCATCGAGATTGCGGCGGCGCACATTCCTGACTGGCTGCGCCAGACCGACCTGCCGGCAGCGGCATTCGTGGTTATTGTGACGCGCGGACATACGTACGACCTGGACGCGTTGCGGGCGCTCTCGGGTTGCGACATCCGCTACGTCGGCATGATCGGCAGCCGGGCGAAGGTGGCCCGCATCATCACGGCGCTGACCGGCGAAGGCGTATCCGCCGCGTGGCTGGCCCGGGTGCACATGCCGATCGGCCTGCGCATCGGCGCCATCACGCCCGAAGAGATTGCCGTCAGCATCGTCGCCGAACTCATCGCGATCAGACGGGGGGCCGTCATGCAAGACGATCCGGCTCCGATCGGACCGCGTCGATCCGAGGAAAGGGCGTAGCGTGTGGCGTCCCTGCTGATCCGCGGCGGCACGATTCTGACGATGAACGATGGGATGGCGATCGTCCACGGCGATGTGTCTGTGCGGGACGGCCTCATCGCGACGGTCGGCCAATCCGGGCACCACGATCCGCACGACACGGTGATTGACGCAAGCGGAGCGCTCGTGCTGCCCGGCTTTGTGCAAACGCACGTGCACCTCTGCCAGACCCTGTTTCGGGGGTTTGCCGACGACCTGGCGCTGATCGACTGGTTGCGCCTGCGCGTGTGGCCGATGGAGGCCGCCCACACGCCGGCCTCGCTTCGTGCGTCCACCAGACTCGCCGCCTACGAACTGCTGGCCACCGGCACCACCACCGTGTTGACCATGGAGACGGTGCACGACACCGACTCGGTGTTCGAGACGGTGGCCGCGACCGGGCTGCGGGCCATCATCGGCAAGTGCATGATGGACGCCGATGCGCAGGTGCCCGGACGGCTGCTCGAGAAGACCCGGGCCTCGATCGACGAAAGCCTGGCGTTGCGGCAGCGATGGAACGGCGCCGCTAACGGGCGGTTGCGGGCGGCCTTTGCCCCCAGGTTCGCCGTGTCGTGCTCGCGCGAGCTGCTCGAAGCGGTCGGCGAACTCTCCACCACGCACGACACCATTGTGCACACCCATGCCTCAGAACAGCAGGCGGAAATCGCCCTGGTGGAACGCCACACCGGCCGGCGGAATCTCGAGTATTTCGCCGACGTCGGCCTCACCTCGTCACGGCTCTGCGTCGCGCATTGCGTCTGGGTCGACGACCACGAGCAGGCGCTGATCGCCGAACGCGATGTGAAGGTGCTGCACTGCCCCAGCTCCAACCTGAAACTGGGCAGCGGGCTGGCACCCATCGCGGAACTGCGGGCCCGCGGCGTGTGCGTCTCGCTCGGGTCGGATGGAGCCGCGTGCAACAACCGCCTCGACATGTTCGAGGAGATGCGTCTGGCCGCCGTGCTGCAGGCCGTGCGCAAAGGGCCCGGCACGCTGCCGGCTCGAGAGGCCGTCTGGATGGCCACCCGCGAGGGCGCCCGCGCCCTGGGGCTCGAAGCGGAGATTGGGTCGATTGAACCCGGCAAGCGCGCCGATCTGATTGTCGTGGACCTGAATCGACCCCATTTGGCACCCGGGCCCGATCCCTACTCGACGTTGGTCTATGCCGCCCGGGGTACCGACGTACGGGCCACGGTCGTGGATGGCGAGGTGCTGGTTCGCGACTTCCGGCCGGTGTTCCTGGATCCGGTTGGGATTGCCGCTGAAGCCCGTTCCGAGGCACGCGCGCTGGTGTCTCGGGCGGGGATCTGAACGAGTCTGGCGGCCATTGGTATAATGGTCTGTGGGAGTTCGCTCAGGTAGTCCCCGGTTGGCATGGACAGAGAAACGCCTTCACTAAGCGAGCGGTCGCGTCGCATCCTGTCGACGCTGGTGCGCGAGCACATCGAATCTGGCGAGCCGATACCCTCACAGATTCTGGTGCGCCGCGGTGGGCTTGGTCTGTCTTCGGCCACCATCAGGCACGTGCTGGCCCAATTGGAGGAGCTGGGGTATGTCCGCCAGCCCCACACCTCGGCCGGTCGAATCCCGACGGGTCTCGGCTACCGTTCCTACGTCGACGTGCTGCTCCAGCGTCCCAGACCCTCGCGCGCGTCGGTCTCTGTCGAAGCGCAACTGCTCGAGCAACTCGGACGCGTGCCGGACCCGGACACTGTGCTGTCTGCCGTGCCGCACATGTTGTCGCAGGCGTCTCACCACGTTGCCTTCGCCGTGATGCCGGCCTCCGACTCGGCCTCGTTCAACCGAATCGAGTTCGTGCCGCTGGGGGCGGGCCGCGTCCTGGTGATCGTCGTGGCGCACACGTCCCAGGTCAGCCACAAGGTGATCGAGTTCGAAGAGCCATTGGCGGCATCCGATCTCGAACAGGCGGCCAACTATCTGAACGCGGAGTTCGCGGGGCTGACGCTGACCGAGGTCCGCGACCGGATCATGCGCGCACTGTCGGAAGACCGGATCCTGTACGACCGGCTGATGGCGCGGGCGCTTCGGCTGGCCAAGTCGAGTTTCGACGACGTCGGGCAGCGGCAATCCGTGTTTGTGGAGGGCGCCTCATCGCTGGTCGATGAAGTATCGGCGCCCTACAGCGGGATCACGCTGACGGCATTGAGCCTGCTGGTCCGCATGATTGAGGACAAAGACCGGCTGGTTCGCCTGTTGTCGGAGTACATGGACGGCCCCGGCCTCACCGTGGTGATTGGCGCGGAGCATTCGGAACCCGGCCTGCAGCCGTTCAGCCTGGTGGCCTCCACCTACTCGGATGGCCAGAGCACGGGCACCGTCGGCCTGATTGGCCCGATGCGCATGCACTACTCGCGGGCCATCTCCATGGTGGACAGGGTCGCCCAAGCCGTGTCGCGCGTGCTGGCTGGTTCGCCCTCTGCCGATCCGCCGGCCGAATCGTAATCGCACCCACTGCTCATGACAGACGACGAATTACACGTGCAGACGGGCAGCGTCCCGAACTGCGAGATCCCACCGCCGCCCGATGACGCGGGCGGCGAGTCGCCGGATTCCGGCCAAGCCCAGCCGTCTCCCTCCGCCACGGCGCTGCAGGACGAGCGGGACAAGTACTTCGACCTGCTGCTGCGGAAAACCGCAGAGTTCGACAACTACCGGAAGCGGATCGAGCGGGAGCGCCGCGTTCAGGGCGATCGCGCGGCCGCTGACGTGCTGCTCGATCTGCTGCCCATCGTGGACGATCTGGAACGGGCGTTGAAGGCCGGCGCCACCGAAGAACACGCCGGCGCGTACCGGAAAGGCGTGGAGTTGATCTACCGGCAGGTACAGGATCTGTTGACGCGGCGCGGTGTGAAGGCCATCGAGGCACTTGGCGCCGACTTCGACCCGCATCTGCACCAGGCGGTGGTGTCGGATACCGCCCAGGACAGGCGCGACGGCGAAGTGATCGAAGAACTCCGGCGAGGCTACCTGATCGGCAACCGGCTGCTGCGGCCGGCCATGGTGAAGGTGGCACGGGCGTGACGCGGCGAGACTACTACGACATTCTCGGCGTGGCGCGCGCGGCCTCCGATCAGGAGATCAAGAGCGCGTACCGCAAACTGGCCCTCCAGCATCATCCCGATCGCAATCCGGGCAGCAAAGAGGCCGAAGAGAAGTTCAAGGAAGCTGCCGAGGCCTACTCGGTGCTGGCCGACGCCGACAAGCGCGCCGCGTACGACCGGTTCGGTCACGCGGGCGTCGGCGCGGCCACCGGAGGCGGTTTCGACCCCACCGTGTTTTCCGGGTTCGAGGATATTCTGGGCGGCCTGGGCGATGTGTTCGGGTTTGGCGACATCTTCGGCGGCGGCCGCCGTCGCGGAGGGCCGCAGCGTGGCTCGGATCTGCGTTACGACATGGAGATTTCGTTTGTCGAGGCGGCGCGCGGCGTCGAAAGCAGCATCCAGATTCCCCGCCTCGAACCATGCGAGACGTGCAGCGGATCGGGCGCGGCGCCGGGCACCAAACCGTCCCGTTGTTCGCAGTGCCAGGGCCGCGGACAGCTTCGCTACCAGCAGGGGTTCTTCGTGGTCTCCCGAACCTGTGGGCAATGCGGAGGTTCCGGCACGGTCATCGCCAAGCCGTGCGAACGCTGCCGCGGTACCGGGCAGCTGACCCGCGACCGGAAACTGACGGTGAAGATCCCGGCAGGCATCGCCACCGGCCAGCGGTTGCGACTGTACGGGGAAGGCGAAGTTGGCGCGCAGGGCGGACCACCCGGCGATCTCTACGTGGTCGTCCAGGTGCAGGAACACGAGATCTTTCGCCGCGACGGCGACGACATCTACTGCCAGGTGGCGGTGAACTTCCCCACGCTGGTGCTAGGCGGGGAGATCCGTGTTCCGACACTGGATGGCGACGAGCCGCTGCGGATTCCAGAAGGATCAGAGGCGGGCACCGTCTTCCGCCTTCGCGGCAAAGGGCTGCCCAATGTGGGCGGGCGCGGCCGCGGCGACCTGCACGTCATGGTCCAGGCGAGAACGCCGCGCAAGCTGACCAAGGCACAGCGCGCCGCCTTCGAGCAACTGGCCAAATCGCTCCCCGTCGAAGCTGCCGAGGCACGCACGCGCGAGGCGGACACCGACGATCGCGGGGTGTTCGATCGGGTGAAGGATCTGTTCAGCTGATGTCCAACTGGCCGGCTCTCGATCTCAGCTTCCCCGCCTGGCCGGCATCTGAGATTCCACTCCCGGAGTTGGTGGCGGCGGCGCTCGACGGTCTCGACGTGGTCGCCATCGAGGAGACAGACGACAGCCACTGGTACGGAACTGCTGATTCGGCTCGTCTACCCGGGCGGACACCTGATTCTGAGCGGGATCACCGAAGCAGAATCCACCAGCGTCGTCGCCGCGTTCACCGCGCTCGGCACAGTCGAGTGCCAGACACGCGAGGACGAGTGGGTGGGGCTAGTTCTCACAGGTCCCCCCACACCGCCTGCAGCACCGCCACCGCAATCGTTGGAGCGGCGTCGGCCCGAAGCGTCCGTCGGCCCAAGGTCACCAGTTGGCAACCGGCCCTGGTGGCACTTGCGATTTCCTGAGGCGTCCATCCGCCTTCCGGACCGACCAGCACCAAAGCGGAGGTGATCTGGCTTCCCCGACCCAGATTCTGGATCGAGCCTGCTGGCGCCTGCGCGGCCGGCTCGACCAGCATGATCCGCAGTTGCGAGGTGTCGGCACCCAGGCAGGCGGCCAGGCTGGCCGGCGGCCGTACCTCGGGCACAACCGCGCGCCCACACTGCTTAACTGACGAGATGGCGATGCGCTGCCACCGCTGCTGGCGGGACCGCTGGCTCGCAGAGGCGGCCGGCACATCGATCCTGTCGGTCACGATCGGTTGAATCAGCGCCACCCCCAGCATGACGGCGTCCCGGATGATGTCGTCCAGCTTGTCGCCCTTGAGCAGGGCGGGCGCCAGTGTCAGCCGGACCCGCGGTTCAGGCGCCGCGCCGGCCGGCCCCAGCACCTCCAAGCGAACGACATCCTTGTGAGCCGCACTCACTCGGGCGATGCACTGATAGCCTCGACCATCGAACACGCACACCTCTGCGCCGACGCGCAACCTGAGCACGCGCGTGAGGTGCGCGGCTTCGTCGGCCGGCAATTCGACGTTGGCCAAACCGGGCCGAAGCTCGGGCGCGTAGAAGCGGGGCGGCATCAAGCAATTATAGCCAAGCCGATCTATACTCCAGACAGTCCGACATGTTCTTTCGCGGTCAGACCATCGGGAAGTACAAGATCCTCTCAGCCCTCGGCAGCGGCGGGTTCGGAACAGTCTATCTGGCGGAGGATACTTGGATTGGCAAGAAGGTTGCCCTGAAGGTCCCGCATCGCCAGAGCGTGAATTTCGGCGAATTGCTGCGCGAACCCCGGCTGCTTGCCAGCCTGAACCACCCGAACATCGTGACCGTCCTGACCGCGGAGAAGCAGGACAACGTCTTCTTCATCGTAATGGAGTATGTGCCGGGAGAAACCCTCGAGAATATGATCGGCCGCGACGGCGCGCTCGATCTGACGCAGGCACTCGATTTCACGTGTCAGATCTGCAACGCCGTCGATCATGCCCACAGCCAGGGCGTCATCCATCGCGACCTGCGCCCGGCCAATGTTCTGGTCACCGAGAACGGCCTGCTGAAGGTGGCCGACTTCGGTACGTCCCGATTCCTGGAACTGGCGGCCCACGGCACAACGGTGATCGGCAGCCCGCCGTACATGGCGCCCGAGCAGTTCAAGGGGCGCGCCACCTTCGCGTCAGACATCTACTCGCTTGGCGTCACGATGTACCAGATGCTGACAGGCACACTGCCGTATCTCACGCCGGCGCCGGCCGATCTGGAGAAGCTGATGCGAGGCGACCTGGTGTCGCCGCCCCGCGTGCGCAATACCCGTATTCCCCAACGCGTCAACGACATCGTCATGAAGGCGATGTCGCCCGAGGTGACGGCACGCTACCAGCGCGCGGCCGACTTGCTCGAGGATCTGTTGAAGGCCGCCCCGCGTCCTACCGCGGCCCGGGCCACCGACCGAGGCGGACGCGACGAGCCGGCTCAGCCTGAACCGGCGGTCGTCGGTCCGGTCTGGGTGCGCTCGCGCGAGACCCCGCAGCCCCGCTTCTGCTGGCATTGCCGCAAACCCCTGCACGCCCGCTCGGACCGGTGTCCGTTTTGCGGGGAAGCTCAGTAGCACGTCGCGAACAAGGAGCAGACTATGGCCTTTACGGGCACTGGAAAGATCTGGATCAACGGCTCGATGGTGGAGTGGGCCGACGCCAAGATTCACATAGCGTCGCACGTGATTCACTACGGCAGCGCGGTGTTCGAGGGCGCCCGCTGCTATCAGACCCCGGAGGGATCGGCCTGTTTCAGGCTCGACGCCCACATGCGCCGCCTGGTCGACTCGGCGAAGATCTACCGGATGGAGCCGTCGTACTCGCAGTCGCAACTGGAAGCCGCGGTGCTGGACACGATTCGCGCCAACGGCATGAAAGTCTGTTACATCCGTCCGATCATCTACCGTGGATACGGCGCGTTGGGCGTGAACCCGTTTCCGTGCCCCATCGACGCCGCCATCATGCTCTGGGAGTGGGGAGACTACCTGGGCGCCGACGCCCTCGAGCACGGCGTCGACGTCAGGGTCAGCTCCTGGTCACGCATGGCGCCCGACACCTTCCCGTCGCTGGCCAAGACGAGTGGCAACTACGCCAACGCGCAACTGATCAAGATGGAAGCGATTGTCGACGGCTACGCCGAAGGCGTCGCGCTCGACAGCCTCGGGTTCGTCAGCGAAGGCAGCGGCCAGAACATCTTCATCGTCCGCAACGGCACGCTCTACACGCCCCCGCTCTCATCCTCGATTCTTCCAGGCATCACGCGGGACTCGGTGCTGACCATCGCCCGTGAACTCGGCTACCAGGTGCGCGAGGACACGATTCCGCGCGAAATGCTCTACATCGCCGACGAGTTGTTCTTCGCCGGCACCGCGGTCGAGATTACGCCGATCCGGTCGGTCGACAAGATTACGATCGGCGCCGGCACACGGGGGCCGATCACCGCCGCGATTCAGCAGGCGTTTTTCGACATCATCAACGGCAAGCGTCCCGACACGTACGGATGGCTGACCTATGTGTACGGCAAACAGGCCCAACTGGCCGCGATCAAGGGCTAACCGATGCACGTCAACGAACTGCTGAGCATCGCTGTCGAGCGGGGATCGTCCGATCTCCATCTGAAGGTGGGCAGCGTGCCAATGATGCGCGTCGGCGGCAAACTGGTGGCGATGACCGATGGCAAGCGCCTGACACCCGAGGACATGGTCGCGATGGCCGCCGCGGTCATGCCCGCTCCGGTGCGGGAGCGGTTCAAGGAGGCGCAGGACGTCGATCTGGCGTACAGCGTGCCCGGGGTCGGCCGGTTCCGGTGCAGCGTGTTTCAGCAACGCGGCACGATCGGCATGGTGATGCGCGTGATTCCGATGCACGTGCGGACCATCGAGGAACTGGGACTGCCTCCGGTGCTGACGGCCATCGCCGAGGAAGAGCGCGGTCTGGTACTGGTGACGGGCACCACGGGCAGCGGCAAGAGCACGACACTGGCCGGCTTGATCGATCACCTGAACCGGAACCGCTGCCTCCACGTGATGACGGTCGAAGACCCCATCGAGTATCTGCACCGGGACGTGAAGTCGATCATCAACCAGCGCGAGGTGACCACCGACGCGCGGTCGTTTGCGCATGCGCTGCGTAGCGCGCTAAGGCAGGACCCAGATGTAATCCTCGTCGGCGAAATGCGCGACTTTGAGACCATCGATACGGCATTGCTGGCAGCCGAAACGGGTCATCTGGTGTTTTCGACCCTCCACACGACGGACGCCACCGAGACCATCAATCGCATCATCTCCGTCTATCCGCCGCACCAGCAGAAACAGGTCCGGCTGCAGCTGGCCTCGGTCCTGAAGGCCGTGATCTCTCAGCGGTTGGTGCCGCGGGCCGATGGCGAGGGCCGCTGTCCCGCCGTGGAGGTGCTCATCTCGACGCCGTTCATCCGTGACGCCATTGTCGACAAGGAGAAGACGCACCTCATCGAGGGTGCCATCGCCGCCGGCACGTCGCAGTACGGCATGCAGACCTTCGATCAATCACTGCTGGGCCTGTTGCGCCGCGGGATGATTACGCTCGACGAGGCCCTGCGATGGGCCACCAACGTGGACGAGTTCAAGCTGAAGGTGGACGGCATCGCCGATGCCGCCGGCGAAGCCCGCGACCAGATGGCGCGCGACGTGCTGGGAGACGCCAGTGGCCATGTCGAGATCAGCCGGTTCAGCCAGTAGCCGGCGTGGGCCGCGCGCCGCTGTTCAGGTGTCGCTCGAACCGGAGGAGGCGTTGCGAGCGGCGCTCACCGTGGCACTGCGGCTGCTGGCAGCCCGGGAATTGTCGGCGGCACGCGTGCGGGAGAAGCTCGCTGCCCGCGGGTTCGGGCAGGAGACCCTCGACGAGGTTGTCGCCAGATTGACCCGCAGTGGCGCCTTCGACGACGGGCGGGCGGTCAGGGCTTGCGCACGAACCCTCATCTCGGTCCATCGGCGTGGCCATATCCGCGCCATCCGAGAACTGCAAGCCATGGGATTCGCTGGGGCACTGGTCCGCGAGGCTGTCGCCGAGGTGCTCGGTCAGGTCGACGAACGCCAGTCCGCCGCACACCTGGTACGCGCCCGGCTGAAGGGCGGGCGCGTCGTGACCGATGCGGCCATGTACCGTCGGCTGTTCGCCTCGCTCATTCGCCGCGGATTCGACAACGCCACGGCCCGCGCCGCCCTCGAGCCGTACTGGAAACGCAGCGGCGTGCCGGTCGAACCTGGCACGGACGACTTCTAGCGAAGCGCCGCCTCACGCTGCCGAGCCCTCTGGCGGGCGCCTTGGCGTTCGGCGGCGGCCGCCGACGGGCGCTCGCCGCCGGGAGAGGCTCCGCCATCCAGTCATTCCCGCGAAGGCGGGAATCCAGAAGGTCCCGCTCTTCCGCGGCGGCATTGAGAAACCTGCATCATTCGGTAGAATGAAGCCCTTATGAGTGGTCCAGTCTCCCCGACTCAGTGGCTTGTGTTGCGAGTCAACAATCCTCAAAGCTCCCCGGCTCGCCGAAGGCTAGCCCTGGACGAGGCGCGTCGGCGCCGCGTCGAAGTCGGCACTGGTAAGAAGCCAAGAACCACTGTGCAGCACGGCGGGGTCCAGCGCGGCGGTTGGATCCAATGACCAGCATCTTAGCCATCGGTGCCGGCGGAACTGCCGACGGATCACTTGCACGAATCGCCAGCGAGCAAGGATGGTCTATCAAGTACGCCGAGGGTCTCGGCGATGCCGTGCCGTTGGTGGAGGCCAACGACTATGACCTGATATTCATACACCAGACATGTCTGTCGCAGTCTCTCATCACCAGGTTGCGCAGCGCAGACCCGGTCGTTGGAATTGTCGTCACGAGCTCCTCGCACTTGGAGCCCCGGGGCAGCCAAGCCGCCCTGCGGTGCGGGGCAGACTGGTACATGGTTGAACCCTTCCGAGACGCAGCCGTAATCCTCCTCATAGCGCGCATGAATGAACGACGCCGATTTCATGACGAGAATGACCGACTCCGAGGAGAGCTCGGTAGGATTCACGCCGCCAGGCTGGATCCTGTGAAGTCGACGACCAATGGCCTCTTGCGTCCGTGGGAAGATCAGGCTTGTCGAGCTGCCAAGACGGACTTGCCGATTCTCATCGTCGGCGAGAGCGGCGTGGGCAAGACTCGCCTGGCGCGCCTGGTCCACCAGTTGTCCAATCGCGGCGACGGTCCCCTCATCGAGGTCACCTTCATTCCCGGCGCTGTCGAGGGCCAGACGAGGGAACTCTTCGGAGCCGAGCGAGTTGAGACTGGAAAGAAGGGCGGGCCGCTCGGCGCACTGGAGCTTGCCGCGAACGGGACGCTGCTGCTGGAAGAGATCTCAGACATCTGCCCACCGACCCAGGCGCAGCTACTGGAGTCACTTCAAACGAGAAGCGTTCATGGTGCAGGAGCACGCCGGCCAAGGTCAATCGACGTGCGAGTGGTGGCGACGACCAGCAAGTCTCCGGAGGCTCTCGCGTCAGCCGGTTTCAGGCGAGATCTTTATGATACCGTCGGCGCGTTTGTTGTCCGTATCCCTCCGCTGGCGGACCGCGCCCACGAGATTCACGAACTTGTCCAGCAGCTTCTGCGCGATCTAAGTAGTCGGCGCCCGAACCTGCCCACCCTTTCCGTGGCGGCCGACGCAGTGGAAGCTCTGACCAGCTACCGGTGGCCCGGAAACGTCCGTGAACTCCGGAACGCCGTCGAGCACGCCGTTGTGATGGCGCAATCGGGAATCGTGAGGTCGTCAAGCTTGCCGGATTCAGTCAGACCTCAGGGCGTCGGCCACGTCGCTAGAATCGCGTCGAGTCAGTGGGATGAACGAGGTGGCTTCTCGTTCAAGGACCGGATGATGGACCTTGAGCGAGCCATGGTCGTGGAAGCGTTGCACAGGGAAAAGGGAGTCCAGGCACGCGCCGCGAGGTTGCTTGAGGTCACCGAGCGGAGCATGTGGCACTTGGTGAAGAAGCATGGGATTAACGTCCGGAAGCTTCCCTAGCCAGGCGCGTACGCAGGTAGGCTAAGTTGCCGGCCCTCCGGTGCACGACCGACCAGCCGTGACCGCGGCTACGAAATCCGGACGTCTTTCTCCATGTCCCTGGTCAGACTGGTCGGCCCGATGTTGCGTTCGAATGAATCGTCCACCGCTTTCCCCAGCACTTCAATCGGGGAGTCCGGTCCTGCGTCGGCGCGCCGATCGCCCTCCACTTCATGTACTATTACT
>CAYHRK010000048.1:6321-20534 GCA_964358795.1 uncultured Vicinamibacterales bacterium | reverse complement strand
TGCCTGAAGAATCGGCCCGGAAGCGGCAAGGGACTCGATCATTTCCTGAAGATCGGGGACAATCCCCCTGAGCGGCTCGCCATATGTGCAATCCTCTTACGAAAGGGCGCTCGGGCGCATCCGATCGTGCTTGCTAGCTCCTTCCGCGTGGTGGCCGACCTCGTCGTGGTCTTCCATGTCGCGTTCGTAATCTTTGTGATGCTGGGCGGCCTTCTGGCGCTTCGGTGGCGCTGGCTGATGTGGCTGCACGTGCCCGCGGTCGTTTGGGGCATCGCCATCGAGTTTGGCGGCTGGGTCTGCCCGCTCACACCTCTCGAGCACTATCTGCGGCAGCACGGTGGCGTAACAGCCTACCGGGGCGTTTTCATCGAGCACTACGTCTTGCCGCTGCTCTACCCAGCTCGCTTGACACGCGGATTTCAGGTTTTCTTGGGAACTCTTGCCTTCGTGGCCAACGCGTTCGTCTACTGGTCCGTGCTCAGGAAGCGTTTCTCGACCAGGTGATCGAGCGACAAGCTGCCTGGGCCGCGCGTCAGAAGGAACATCAGGATAGAAGATCGGGTCATCACACACTTCATTCCAGAACGCGACGGGGCAACAGGGGGTTCAAGTGCATGGTCAGGTCGTAGACCGAGGCGGTGCACGCCGCCGACACATCGTCTGGCCGCGAGCCGTCCTGCCAGTCGAAGAGCGTCGCCACGTCGCCCGCCTTCACGGCAGGGTCGGCACCGATCTCCACAATCGTATGGCTGGCCGACACCGACGCCACCACGGGATACAGCCGGCCATTGATGCGCACCCGCGCGCCCTTGGCGGCGATGCGGGGCCAGCCGTCCGCGTGACCGACAGGGAGCGTGGCCACCCAGGTGTCGCGCGTGGCCATGTACGCGCGGCTGTAGCCCGCGCTCGTGCCCGCGGCCAACCGCTTGCGGATACTTCAACGCGGTGCGGACATCGTCCTCGGTCATGATCGAGATGATGCAGCCGCTCTCGCCGCGATCCGCGATCACCACGTCCATCAGTGCATCGCGAGGATCCTTGCCAAGCGCGTGACCAATCTCCGTGAGGGGCATGCCCTCGTACTGGCGGAGCTCAGGATTCAGAACCGACGTCAGCAGTACACCGTCGCCGCCACCAGACCCGTACCACTGGTTCTCCCACGTCGTCGACGTCCGGTCGTCCATGTCCCGCTTTGCACGCTCCGGGTCCACAGGGTCTTTCAGCCGCGCGAGCATCTTCTCGACCCCTCCTTCCCTTACCCAGAGGGGAAGGCACGCGTCGAGGTTGTTCGACGCGCGGTCGTAGGGATACAGGTTGGCGGTCACGTCCAGGCCTCGCGCGCGGGCGGCGTCGATCCGCGCGAGCACGTCCGGCATCTTTCCCCAGTTCGCTTTGTACGCCGTCTTGAGGTGATAGATCTCGGCCGGGATGCGCGCGCGCTCCGCGATCGCGAACACCTCGTCGAGCGACTCGACGATCCGACCCGATTCGGATCGCTGATGCGAGATGTAGATGCCACCCCGCGCCGCCGCCACGCGCGCAAGCTCCACGAGCTCGCCGGCCGTCGCGGGGCGATCGTTCTTGCCGATCACGTAGTCCCGCAGACCCCCGGCGCCGACGAACGTCGCGACGTTGATCGTAGGATGGGTGCCGTAGTCCAATCGTGCGAAGTACTCGGCGAGCGAATGCCAATCGTGAACGACGTTGAAGTGCGTGTAGGACGCCGACCCATCGCGAATCATCCGATCGTTGACGGGCGCGATCGAGGTTCCTTCTCCAGTGACCTCTGTGGTCACGCCCTGCGTGATTGTGCTGGCCGCCCGGTTGTCGACCAGTACGTTGAACTCGCTCTGGCCAAGCATGTCGATGAAGCCGGGAGCCACCACGAGGCCGGTGGCGTCAATGCGTGTCCGCGCCGTGGCGCTTCCGATATCCCCGATCGCGCCGATACGGTCCCCGGCGATCGCGACGTCGCCGTGGAACCAGGACGCCCCGGTGCCGTCCACGATCCGGCCGCCGGTGATGACCATGTCGAATGTCGGCGGGGCGCTGCAGTGAGTGGTGACGAGCGAGGCGAACACGACCAGGAGTGCGGGCCACATGCGAATCATGCGCGGCATGCTCCGATTTCGCATGATTCGAGGAGGATTGTTGAGCGTACCCAAGGCTTTGGCGGTCGTCGTGTCGTGCAGGAAGCCGACCACCGGCCTGCATTTGGCGGACGTCGAGCGGCCTGCGGTCTACTCGCTCGCACGAGCCAGTAACTCGGCGACTTTCGCGCCGAGCGCCTCGAGATCCTCCTGGAGGATGTCCCACAGAATCTTCTGATTCACGCCGAAGTAGTGGTGAACGACGACATTCCGGGCGGCGTAAATGTCGTCCCAGGCGATCTCGGAGTGCGCGTCTTTGAGGCCCTGCGAAAGCTTGTGCGCCGCGTCCCCGATGATCTGGAGGTTCCTCTCCACGGCGCGCTGCGTCTTGCTGTCGGCCTCGTAGGTCTCCTGGGTCATCCCCGTTGTGTGGGCTCTGATCTGGAGAATCGCGTTCTCGATGTGCGCCAAATACTCATCGTCAGTCATCGATAGGTCTCGCCTCACGGAAGATCCGCGCGTGAAGCCTTCGATCCAGGCCATCGACGGTCAGGATGTCCACGTTCATGTCCAAAAGCCTTCGCACTTCTTGAGAGAAGTGCACCAGCCGTTTCGCCACACCACGTCCGTACTCGATGTCCACGAGCAGGTCGATGTCGCTCCCCGGTCGTGCATCTCCGCGCGCATACGAGCCGAAGACGCGAACATCTTTGACGCCATACTTCGCCGCCAGCGCGCGGAGCGCGTTCAGGCGGTCAGGGGTCAGGACGTTCAACAGCGTGTGGGCCACGAGACCATCGTACCGAAGGGCTGTGGAATGCGCAACTCACCACCGCCGTCGGTGCAAGAATGAGTCAGAGCTGCGGGCCGGCGCTTGGCCCGTCAGCTTCACATCCTAGTCTTGCGTTGACGCGTGCTCAGGAGCGATTGGAGCTCGCCAGAACCGGTAGGCCCCAATCGCGACACCAAACGATTACGGCGCCTACGCCTTTTGCGCGTCCTTCCAGGCTTTCTTGTAGTCGTCGATTGCCTTGTCGGGTTTGCCGCCAACCGCCGCGGCATCGCCCTCCGCCAGCGCCGCATTGGCCTTGGCGATCTTCTTTTGATCAGGTTGGACCTCTTGCTGGGCGTCGCTGATGGCGATGGTCGCCAGATCCCGGTCGGCCTTCACGAGGCGATCGACGAAGCCCTGGAGCGGCGCGTCGGGGACCGTGCTCTTCTTGTCTTTGATCAGATCGAGCAGCTTCTTGACCGCCTCCTTCTGATCTTCGAAGACTTTCTCCCCCTTCTTGGGATTCGGATGCGAGGGGTCGATCCACAATTCGTGTTTTAGCGATTTGCTCAGACGATCGATGGCGTCGTCGAGCTGCTTCCTGTTCTGCTTGTCCGAGATCGTGTACGCCAACGCGACGAGCTCGCCGAAGACGTTCTGGGTCACGGTCTGGGGCGGCGTGCTCGCCGGCGTGAGCTTCATAACAGAGTTGCTCAAGAAATTGGCAGTCCAGATGTTGGCCCCGTCGAAGGCGGCTCTAGTAGGGCCAGTACCAACGGCGAAGTCGGTACGGCTGAAGGATACGGTTTGGGCGAAAGCGTCACCAGGAAGGAAAAGCGAGGCCGTATTAAAGCCCGATTGCCCGAGCCCATGGAATGGGGCCGCGCAAGCCCAACCCGCCGACCGGTAGCGGCCAGGCAAAAGAATGCCCGTTATGGGACACCGCCGGCGCAGCCACAGGGCCTACGAACAGTCCCCACCGTCCCCACAGCGCCTACGAACAGCCCCCAACCCCGGCCTACATTAGCAACGCGGCCTCGTGTCGTCAACCGGATGCTCCGGATTCTGAGAGAAGGCCCACCCAGAATCCGGACAGCGCCGCGAAGCGCACGCGTGCGGCGTGGCGCGCCGCGCCGGCCACCAGATGTTTCGCCCCACCACAGCCATCGGCGGGCACGGTCCAGATTTCACTGTGACGCCGGTTCTCGCTCTCGACTAGCACGGTGCGGGCGAAGGCCCCCGTGCGCCCGTCCGGTGAGAGCGCTGGCCCGCCCATGCATTCCACGCGGTAGTAGTCGGCAAGATCAACCGGGCGCGGCGCGGGCTGTCCTTCGGCGCCGCCGCCACAGATCACGGCGAAGAGGCCGATGGCCACCGCGGTCCGCACTCCATCAGATCGGGTCATCACACACTTCATTCCAGAACGCGACGGGGCAACAGGGGGTTCAAGTGCATGGTCAGGTCGTAGACCGAGGCGGTGCACGCCGCCGACACATCGTCTGGCCGCGAGCCGTCCTGCCAGTCGAAGAGCGTCGCCACGTCGCCCGCCTTCACGGCAGGGTCGGCACCGATCTCCACAATCGTATGGCTGGCCGACACCGACGCCACCACGGGATACAGCCGGCCATTGATGCGCACCCGCGCGCCCTTGGCGGCGATGCGGGGCCAGCCGTCCGCGTGACCGACAGGGAGCGTGGCCACCCAGGTGTCGCGCGTGGCCATGTACGCGCGGCTGTAGCCCGCGCTCGTGCCCGCGGCCAACCGCTTGACGTAGGCGACACGCACGCGGAGCGCCACGGCGGGCTTGAGGTCGAGCCGCCGCAATCCGCGGAACGCGGTCTCGGGATAGATGCCGAGCAACGCCATTCCCGGCCTCACCATGTCGAAGGCCGCATCGTCGTGCTGAAAGAGCGTGTAGCTCGACGCGGCATGCCGCCGTCCCAGGCGAACGCCGGCAGCGGTCAGCTCGTCGGTGAGTGACAGGAACCGGCGCCGCTGCTCACGGTCGAACTCCAGATCTTCCGCGAAGGTCATCATCGTGCCGTCGATGGCGATGCCCTGGCGGCCAGCCAAATCGCGGATGAGCGCCGCCGCCGAGGTGTGCGGCACGCCGACGCGGCCGATGCCGGTGTCGACGCACACGTGAATGCGCACGGGCCTGCCCGCACGCTGCGATTCCCGCTGCAAGAGATCACCGACGGGCGTGTAGACCATCGGCATGATATCGCGGTCCACGAGTTCGCGGAGATCGCGCTCGTCGAAGGGACCCATCAGGAGGATGGGCTTGCGGATGCCACGGTCACGAAGCGCAACGGCCTCGTGGAGCTTGACGACGGCGAAGCCGGCGATCTGGCTGTGCCCTTCGAGGGCACGCGCGACATGGGCCACACCCAGCCCGTAGCCGTTGTTCTTGATGACCGCCAACACGGGACGCTGCGCCAGCCGGGCGACTTCGGTGGCGTTGTGCGCCAGGTTGCCGGCATGTACTTCGATCCACGGGTCGAATGACGAGGTTGATGCTGTCGGCGACGGGGGCGCCGTTTGGCCGGCGGTCCACGCGACTCCTGGAATGAGTGCGGCGATCGGCGTGCCGAGGAAGGACCGGCGATGCACAGGCGCAGTATACTCCCGCGATGCGCGGGATGTCGCAGCACACCGAAGGTGGTGGATGGACCGGGTCCAGGACGGGTAGGCGTGCTACAGTCCGCGGCAGCATGTCCACACCTGCCACCACGACCGCCGGTGCGGCGCCCGACGCGGATGCTCAGCTCGTTCGTGGCATCGGGTTCTGGGGCGCCACGCTGCTCGTGATCGGCAGCGTCATCGGATCCGGAATCTTCCTGACCACCGGCATCATGGTCCAGGAGCTCCCCTCCACCACGCTCGTGCTGACGGCCTGGGTGGCGGGCGGCCTGCTTGCCATGGCGGGCGGCCTCACCTACGCAGAGATCGGATCGATGTTCCCGCGCTCGGGCGGGCTCTACGTGTTTCTGAGCGAGGCCTACGGGGCGGTGTGGGGCTTTCTGTTCGGCTGGGCGTGCCTCCTGGTGATTCTCACGGGCAGCGTCGCCACGGTGGCCGTGGGGTTCGCGGAGTACTTCAGCTACTTCTTCCCGTCGCTCGGCACCGACCGCGTGCTCGCCACGTTCGCCATGCCGTGGGGTGCCTGGAGCATCAGTGCCGGGCAGCTGGTCGCCGCGGGATCGATCGCCGTCATCACCGCGATCAACTACGTCGGCGTGCGCAGTGGCAACCTGGCGAACACGGTGCTGACGGTGGCGAAGGTAGGCGCCCTCGTCGCGCTCCCGTTGCTGGGCATCGCCTACATGCGCGTCGACCCGGTGCTGACGCCGGTGGTGCCGCCCGATGCCCTGCGCCCGCTGGCGTCGTTCGGCATCATCATGATCGCGGTGATGTGGACCTACGAGGGGTGGTATTACGTGGCGTTTGCGGCGGGAGAGATCAAGGATGCGGCGCGGAACGTGCCGCGCGCGTTGATCTACGGCACGCTGGCGCTGACCGCCATCTACGTCGCCGTGAACCTCGCGTACGTCTACTCGCTCTCGCTGGAGGAGATGTCGGGCGTCACCCGCATCGCGGAGAAGATGGTGACCGCGCTCGTGGGACCGGCCGGCGCGGCGCTCGTGGCCGCCAGCGTGGTGGTGTCCACCTTCGGATGCAACGTGGCCGGTGTCATCGCCTCGTCGCGCACGTGCTTCGCGATGGCGGCCGACCGGCGGTTCTTCCCGCCGGCGGCGCGTGTCCACCCGGTGTATCGGACCCCCCACATCGCGCTGCTGCTCACGAGCACGTGGTCGGCGTTCCTCACGCTCACGGGTGGCTACGAGGCGCTCTTCACGTACGTGACGTTTGCGTCGGTGCTCTTTGGCACCTTGGGCGGCGCGGCCATCTTCGTGCTGCGCGCCCGGCGTCCCGACGTGCCGCGGCCGTATCGAGCGCTCGGGTATCCGGTCGTTCCGGCGCTCTACGTGCTCGGTTCGTTTGCGCTCGTCTGGAACACGCTGATGGAGCGCCCGACGGCGTCGATCGCCGGCCTCGGTCTGGTGGCGATTGGTCTGCCGTTCTATATGTACTGGTCGCGGTCCGCGCGATAGGGTCCGCCAGCCTGGGCTCGGGGCACCGTGGGAAGATCCGTGTGGAACGCGAGCCTCCGCTAATGGCGGGCGCGTTCGTCGGCGTCGACGACCCTCGCCCAGTCGCGCAGGGCCGCCATGTCGCCGGCGGAGACGTCGCGGCCGGGTTTTCGCGGGACACCGGCATCGAGCCCACGGGCCCGCATCGATCATGTGGTCCACGAGCGCGCCCAACCGGGCGTGGTCGATGGTTTCCTCACGGTCGAAGGGCGTGACGACCGGCACGATCATTCCCGACAGTTCCTTGCGCGGCGCCCGCATCCCGGTATCCTAGCGCGAGTTTACCGCAAGGTCAGGCAAAGGGCCGCCAAAGCCCCGTCGTTATTGAAGATTTCTCGCTCCAGACGTATACACCAACTACCCCGTGACGCCCAGCGCGACCAGGAAGGGCGCCAATGACGGGTCGATGTCCTCGAGTTGCGTGGTGACGCGCATGCGGCCCTTGCCGCTGCCCGCACGAGCACGGGAACCTTGGGGCCGTATTGGCGGGATGTCGGCCGAGCCCATGGAATGGGGCCGCTCGGCCCCGGGGCCCCCAGCCGCTGGGGGGAGATAAGCGACAAGGGGCTCGATGGGACCATCAGGGCCGAATGCTGATTTCGGCCGCGTCGATCACGGGTTGAGAATCGAGCACGTCCCGAATCTTGCGGGCGACCGACGCTCCGGTGAATGGTTTCGGCAGAAACGCGACCCCGGTCTTCAAGATCCAGTCACAGGTACTGGCGTTGTTAACGTAGCCTGAGGTGTAGAGCACCTTCATCCCAGGGTGCGACAGCGCGAGGCGTTCCCCAAGCTCGCGTCCACTGGCCTGAGGCATGACCATGTCGGTGAACAACAGATGGATCTGGCCTTCGTGCTCTTTGACGATGCGGCTTGCGTCGTTGGGGTCTCGCGCTTGCAGCACGTGGTAGCCGTACCGTTGAAGCATCTTGCACGCCAGCGTTCGAAGGGCGTCGTTGTCCTCAACGAGCAGAATCGTCTCGGTCCCCTTCGCGAGATCCTGCACTCGCGTGCCCAACACGATCGGTGCGGGGAGTTCGTCAACGCGGGGTAAATAGATCTTGAAGGTCGCACCTTGCCCAAGCTCGCTGTAGATCCATATGCTGCCGCCACTCTGCTTGACGATGCCGTACACCGTCGAGAGGCCAAGCCCTGTGCCCTTGCCGGCTTCCTTCGTGGTGAAGAAGGGCTCGAAGAGTCGTGTTTGCACGTCTGGCGTCATTCCACAGCCGGTGTCACCGACAGCAAGCATGACGTAAGGACCAGGGACGACGGAAGCATGCGTCTGAGCGTACGCCTCGTCCAGATCGACATTCGCGGTCTCGATGGTGAGCTCGCCCCCGCCTGGCATCGCGTCGCGCGCGTTGAGCGCCAGATTCATGATGACCTGCTCGATCTGCACGGGATCGGCCTTCACCCTCCCCAATCCGGCCTCAAGCCGAAGACAGACCTCGATGTCTTCGCTGATGAGCCGGCGCAGCATCTGTTCCATGCTGGCGACCACGCCGTTGAGGTCCAGCGCCGCCGGTTGCATGACCTGCCTGCGGCCGAGCGCCAGCAGTTGTTGGGTCAAAGAAGCTGCCGTCTCGCCCGCCTTTCGAATCTCCTCGAGGTCTGCACGGCTCGGGTCGTCGGCTCCGCAGCGATCGAGCAACAGCTCCGTGTAACCGAGAATCGCGGTCAGGATGTTGTTGAAGTCGTGTGCAATCCCTCCCGCCAGCTGTCCCACCGCTTCCATTCGTTGCGCCTGATGAAACTGCGCTTCGAGATGTTTCCGGTGAGTGATGTCTCGAATGACGGCGATCGCGTGCGGTTTACCGGCGATTGCCGCAACCGACACCGACGCTTCCAGGTCGAGCGCTGTCCCATCTTTTCGTTTCCCTTTGAATTCGTAGAACGGGTCGGTCGTGTCGCCTGGCACGCCCCAGGCGAGTTCCAGCACCCGGCGTTTGTCTTCCGGGACGCGTAGGATGGAGACGTGTTGATTCACCAGATCCGCCGGAGACTGGTAGCCGTATAGTTGCACGAGTGCCGTATTCGCGAAGACAATGATCGCGTCGTCGGCGACGACGATCCCGTCCCGTGACGCTTCCACAATCACAGACAGCCGTTGCTGGCTGTCCCGCAACGCGTCTTCCGTCCGTCTGTGCTCCGTCACGTCACGAATCAGCCCTTCGGTCGCCACCGGCTCGCCCGCGCCTCCGAACACCATCACGGCGTTCTGTTCGAGCCACACGGCCGTGCCGTCCTTTCTCACGAATCGAAACGTGACGGGCTTTATGGGCGCGGGTGCGTTCTCAACGGAGGTTCCCACAGCCCAGTGGTTGGGACGCACCATTCTGACGCCAAGATCGGGGTGGGCATAACACTGTTCGGGCGTGTAGCCGGTGATCCTGGTCACCGCGGGGCTAATGTACTCAAGACCGCGGATGGGACTCAGACGGTAGCGATAGATGATGTCTTGGGCGTTTTCGGTCAGACGGTGAAATCGCTCTTCGCTCTCGCGCCGGGCCATCTCAGCCCGCCGGGCTTCCTCGCGCAACCGCTTCCCTTCCAGCGCTCGGACCACTGCCTGCGGCAAGCGGCCCAGCCGGTCCTTCAACAGGTAGTCGGCTGCGCCCTGCTTCAGGCAGTCCATCGCCGGTTCTTCGTCAACGACGCCGGTCAGCACGATCAGGGGTACCTCCAGTCCCAGTTCGCGCAGGAGACGCAGCGCGCGCGGCGCGTCAAAATCGGGAAGCGCGTCGTCCACGAGAATGACGTCGAGATCCGGCCGGAGCGCCGCGGTGTACTCCTCCGCCGTTTCGACACGGTGCCACTGCGGGTCGAAGCCGCCCTGTCGTAGCGCGTCGAGCACCAGCTCCGCATTGGCTGTGTGGTCATCGACAATCAGCACACGGAGAGCAACGGACATCAGCTTCTCCTTATCGTGAGGCGATGCACGAAGTGGGGTTGTCCTGGCTCCTGGTCGCACCAACGGCACCGCATCAGGTGACGCCCGACGCCCGGCCTGCTCGACATCGCTCGGCTTGCCCTCACCGTGCAGGATCTCGCTCGGGCGTTCAGTCATCGCCGCCCTCCTCGAGAAGCGTGAAATAGAACGTGGCCCCCTTGCCCACTTCAGCCTCCGCCCACACCCGACCCCCATGGCGCCGGATGATCCGCTGCACAATGGCCAGGCCGACCCCGGTTCCCTCGTACTCTTCCGCCTCGTGCAGGCGTTGAAACAGGGCGAACAGGCTGCCCGCATAACACATGTCGAATCCCATCCCGTTGTCACGGACGAAGTAGGCGCCCCGGCCTGGCCCGGCGGCGTCTTCTCGCCAGCCGACTTCCACCTGCGCGACGGCGCTGCGGCGGCTGAATTTGAGCGCGTTCGACAGGAGGTTGGCGAACACCTGCTGGAGCAACACCGGGTCGGCCGCGCACAAGGGGAGTTCCCCGACGCGCACGCGGGCGTGTCGCGCGTCAGGTTCGTCCTGCAGCACGTCGAGGACCGACCGCACGAGCGCCGCCGGGGCGACGGTTTCTCGGCGCAACTCATACCCGCTAAGATGGGTAAATGAGATCAAGTCATCAATGAGGCGTGACATGTGCTGGGCGTTGTCCCGGATCACGGTCAGATGGCTTCGGGGTTCGTCCGAGAGATCCGGCCCGTACTGTTCGAGGAGGATACGTGAGGAGCCTTGCATCGCCCGTAGCGGTGCCCGAAGGTCGTGCGACACTGAATACGAGAAGGCTTCGAGCTCGTGATTCGCGGTTTCGAGCGCCGCCGTTCGCTCGGCGATTCGCTGCTCCAGATCCCCATTGAGCCGGGTCAGTTTCACCTCCATCAGCTTCCGCTCGGTCGTTTCGGTGGCGAGAACGAGCAGCCGTTCGCGCTCCGCGGGCGGGAGCCGGAGGGGTACGTAAGCAAAGCTGAAGTACGCACGCTCGACCGCACCGCCGGGATTTCGGGTGATATCCAGGGGGAGGTCGGTCAACTGGCGCGCCTGTTGCGTTCGGACCGCTTCCTCGATGAGAGGGATAGTTTCGCGAGCCAGGTCCGGCCAGACCTCCGCGTACGAGTTTCCGAGCATCTGCACGTCCGGCACAAAGGCCTGGAACACCGGGTTGACCAGTTCGTACGCGTAACTTGGCACGCTCAGCAGCGCGATCCCGGCGGGTACGTTGTTGATGATGACCTGCAACAACTCCCGCTGCGCGTCAATCTCCGTCCCTCTCACCCGCCATAACTGTCTCAACATCCACTGCACTCGATTGGCCACCGATGGCGGCGCGAGCACCAGATCCGGAGGTTCGTAGTAGAGGTTGTCCCAAGCCACGCCGTCGGCGAGGATGACCACCGGGTGGGTGCGAAGCACGTCCCGAATAACCACGGGCGCGAACTGGAACCGATCGTACTGACAGAGCACGGTGAGGCGGCCACCGGGACACAAGCGATTGAGCGCCGCTTCGTACTCGATCAGACGTTCGGTTCCGGCACCAGTGCCCAGCGCCCACGCCATCTGGCTCGCGACGCGCAGCCCGGCGAAACCCGAGACCGCCGCCTGGGTTGTGCCGTCGCGTAAGAACTCGGTCATCGCGTCGAGATCGAAGTGCCCGGCGCCGAGGTAGACGTCCTGCGCTAACAAAAGAGAGAGCGCGCCGTCCCGCCGAACTCGCTCGACGTCAATGCCCGCGACAGCGAGGGCATCGGCCACATCGCCCGCCGTGCGGACGGCACCGATGTAGAGGCATCGCTCGCCACGCGCGAGACCAGACTTCAGGAACGCCACTGCCGCGGTCATCTCTTCCGCCAGATCCTCGTGGATCGAGCACACGTGCTTGCCCTGCACGAGCGCTTCGAGCTGCTGCGCAAGATCGGCACTTGGGATGGTCACCCGCCCGCGCATCTGTACCCTCCTCGCCGCCGACAGTCGGCGGCACCTGCTCCGTTCGCGCGTCGGCTAGAGGGCCCTCGGAACAGCTGCCTCGAGCGTGGAGAGTCGCGTCTCTAGTCGCGTCAGCTGATCCGCGGTCAATTCAGGCCGCGCGTGCCGGTCGAACATGGGGTTGTTGACCCACCAGTCCATTCCCATTTCCGTGGCTTTGTCGACCGAGCAGATGACGAGCCGCAACTGTATGGTCAAGAGCTCGACCTCAACCAGTCGAATCCTGATGTCGCCCGCAATCACGATTCCTTTGTCCAGGATCCGCTCGAGCAGATCCGCCAGGGTGGAGCTCTGTGTCGATTGCACCACACCACGCTGTGAGTACGCCATGCCATACCTCTAGAGCCGTGCTTGCACGGCTCGAACGTGTGCGACCGCGTCAACGCTTGCCGCGCAAGCCCGGCTTACGCGTTGCGTCGTTACAGCAGGCGGCCAAGAGGACCCAAATCGAGATTGAGGTCCGCTTCGTCCAAGTTGAAGGCCCGTCTGAGCCTGTCGATCTCCTCCGCCTGTTTCATGAGCGTCATGCCCAGCCTCTCCACCTCGATCTCCGCGAGGCCGCCACCCTGGATACGCCGGATCGCCTGCTTCTCGAGCAGCTCGTGAAGCAGCTTCACGAGCGTCAACACGAGCTGTCCAAGCCCGTTCTTCGCGTCATCCGCGTCGAGGCTCAGGCGTCCGGCTGGTCCCCCCGTGAGCGCAGACGAGAGGTTGGCCTCGGGGAGCCACGATACATGGTCCTTCGCCGTGCTGAGCACCACCCGCATCGCGGCCGCCTTGCCGTGCTGGGCGTCAGTGGACGACATGGGCTCCCTCCCTCACGCACGTGCACGGCATCGCGGGCAGGCCGCGGCTCTTGCCCGCCGACGTCACCACGAGTTGCAGGGCCAGGTAGATCAGATCGATGTCGGCCACCGAAATCGTGAGTTCGCCCGCCACGACGGCGCCCTTGTTGAGCACGCGGTCGAGCGCCTCACACAGGGACACGCGACCTCTGGCGCCGAGTGCTTGGGCTGAATCGCTCGATGGCATTCTCATGTCTTAACCCGCCGCGCTTGATGGCTGCCTCTTCGTTCCGGCTCGTCTCCGTCTTCTGGCGCATCCCCGTCGTCGTGATCGCGTTGGTCCCCTTGCGCGGTGTACTCAGCGCGTTCCCCTTCTCCCGTTTCGGCCTCGTCCTCCTCGTCCTCCTCGTCCTCCTCGTCCTCCTCGTCCTCCTCGTCCTCGTCATGTTCCGACTCGCGAATCGTTTCCAGCCGGTCGAGGAGGAGGCACTCTTCGGCGTCGAACTCGGCCTCCGTGATCTGCCCTGTTTCCAGCAGCCTGTAGAGCTGTCTCAATTGCTCGGTCATCGCGGTGGCCTCGCCAGCCAACTGCTCATCGGCGGCATCGTGGATCTTTTCAAACACCCACAAGAGTCCTTTGAACGGCCCAAGCAGCAGATCGTCGATGAGCAACACGGTGAGTCTCCCCGCTCTTACGATCCATTCCCGTTCGCGTGGCGCGCGGCCCGCGAAGGCCGGAAGTCCAGTTCCAGATTGACGAAGTTGTGGGGTGCCCACGGACCGTTGTAGTCGAAGGAGAAGCTGCTGTCGAAGGAGGAGGCCGCCTCGAACACCGCGGCCTCGAAGGCCGCCAGCCGGTCACGATCCACCAGGCAGGCGAGATTGGCCGCCTCTCGCTCGTTGCGCGGCTGGTTCCGTTTGATCTCCACGCAGCACGGCGCGATCGCTTCCTCCACCCGGTCGCAATGACCCTCCCGTTCCTCCATCAGCAAGCGGTCGAACAGACGCCCCACCTCGATTTTGTCGTCGTGGGAGGGCTCCCCGCGTCCGCAGAGGAGCCGGTCGCGTGCTAGACGCAGCTCGGGATGCGTGGCGACGAAATACTCGAAGATGTTGGGCACATCCCAGGTGATCCGCAGCCCCATTTCCACGCGGCCGCTGACCCGCCTCAGGTTCTCGCGAAACACCCGTTCGTGGCGAGAGAGGATCTGCCGGACGGCGTCCTGCCCGTCGGCGACGACCCCAAACGCCACGGGGAGGACGCCGTCGGTCTTTGTCATCAGGCGCTTCAGCACGTCCTGATGCGCGGCCAGGTGGCGACGGTGTGGCCTCAGTTTCTCGCCGACGGCGCTGACCACACCAGCCATGCGACCCTTGGTAATCGCATACACGGTTCCCCCATCCACTCCGATGGGACCGAGCGGCTTGTCGTCGAACTTTGTCGCGACCGCATACAGGTACAGCTTTTCGTGGGTCGA
>CAYHRK010000048.1:4257-6221 GCA_964358795.1 uncultured Vicinamibacterales bacterium | reverse complement strand
CGCAGGACTTCATCGACCTTCAGGGGCATGAGCGACTCGCCGGCGCGCGTGACTCTTGCCGTGTCGGCGTTCAGCACGTCCTGGCAGACCATCCTGAAGACCGGGTCGTCCCATTGCGCCTGTGCGTGTCGTCCGGCGAGAATGCGGGCGATGGCAATGCACGCGCGAATAGTCGGCCGGTGGTTGTTCACCCCCGTGCCTCGCAGCGCTCTCACGACGTCCACGATCGCCTCGGCGTCCGGCTCGGCGATCCCCGACCGGGCGATCGCGATAGCGATCTCGGTTGCTCTCGTGAAGTGCCCCATCGAGATCGTGATCAGTCGGTCCATCAAGGCATCTTGGGTCTTGTGCACGCCGGCATACTCTTCCGGGTTGGAGGTGAAGATGGCATGGAACTCGGGATGGACCTCCAGGTACCCCGCGCCGGTGTGTCGAAGTTTGGGCAGGTTGAGAAGCCGCTCGCCCAGGACGCTCAGCAGGGCGTTGTTCGCTTCCGGTCGCGACCGGGTGAACTCGTCGTAGATCAACGTGCCACCATTTCGGCACACGGTGGTAAGGCGGTTATCCGTCCACAGCGTGTTCATCTCCTCTTCGGTCTTCACGACGGAGTGAATGTAGTTGTCCACGAGCTTGGACCTGCGGTAGCCGTGATCGTTGCCAATCAGGTCGGAGCTGCCGAATTCGTCATCGCCGTGAATCAGCGTGACCGGCCGGCCTAACCTCGATGCAACATGTAAGGCCAGGGTCGTCTTGCCCGTTCCTGACGGCCCGGAGAAATGCACCGGATATCCCGCCTGCAGGTACATTAGGGCGCGTTCGGCCAAATGCTGCACGTCCTGGGTCGCGACGAACGCGACACTCGCTTCCGGCAGGACGTTGTCCGCCCGCGCCATGACCCTGGGCGTCGCCTCCGCGATCGATCCAGAGGACCCGTTGTTCCTCATGCCGTCACCTTGCTCCTTTTCGATGGTGTTCTTCACCCTCGTCCGTTCGTTCCGCCGCACGCGACCCGCGACCGCGGTTCGGTGCCATCGACGACGCCGCGGACTTACCCGAATCTCCAAGTCTCTCGAACGTGCGCGGATACGTCGGGCGTCTCATCAGATCCAGTCGCCGCTCCGCGATCGAAGCCACGCCGCCTGTCGCGCTGCGGGGAGCCTGCAACTCGCTCTGACGCTCACGATGAATCCAGCCCAATAAGCGCGACCGCGGCGCAGGCAGATCCAGGGTCCACCCCCGCGTCTCGCGTCCGCACACCTCGCATCGCAGGTACAAGCGCCCCAGTTCACAGTGCCGCAGATCCTCGTGCCCGTGGACGAAGCATCGCAGGTGCATCGCTGACTCCTCTCCGCGTCTCTCCAACGCGAGAACCAAGGTCATCACGCGACTGCGCGGGGGCTGCCATTGGTTCGCGCGGAAGAAGACGCTCTCACGGGTTGGCCGGTGTGCGCATGGAGGCTGGGCGCGGCCGCCACGCGCTCACCGGGTTCGAACCGACCCGACGCGATCGTTACGCACTGGCTGCCTTCGTGGCCCGTTTCGAGTGCTCGCGCACGGGCGGCGCTGCCAGGGCTCTCCCGAACCACATTGCGCGGACACCGTCCAGGTCTGTCCTGAGGCCCTTCCGGATCGCTCCGACGCTCTGCTCGATCCCCGTGGTGAACTCGTGCAGGAACCGCCGCTGGCGTCGCGCCATCTCGGCTTGGGCCGTGCGAAATCCTGCCAGCATCCCGTTCACGGTGCGCTTCCTCTCCGCGGTCTTGAAGCTGTTCGCCTGATTGAGCGTGCAGCGTTCCATCCGCCCGGTGCGGATGCTCTCGACCAGCCTGCTGAAGTCGGCCGTCAATCGTCCCATGGTTACATCACCTCCTGTTGCTTCCTCGTGAATGCACCTCAGAGGCGGCGTGCGTGCACGGCCGCCTCTGAGGCATCTCACCAGCCGTACGCCACGTAGCGGCTACGCC
>CAYHRK010000048.1:0-4157 GCA_964358795.1 uncultured Vicinamibacterales bacterium | reverse complement strand
TGCACGGCCGCCTCTGAGGCATCTCACCAGCCGTACGCCACGTAGCGGCTACGCCGGCTGCGCCGCGCTCGCCGTCAGGCCGATCGCTTCGGCGTACTTCAGATAGGTTTCGACCGAGGCGATCACCACCCGGGCCTCGATCGAGAGCAGCTCGATCCCGACCAGGGAGACTTTCACCCACGCGTCAATCACGATGCCCTTGTCCAGAATGCGGTCCACGACTTCCGCGAGGCTGGACGAATCGGTTGATTTCTGCACCTTCGCCATCTCACTCACCTCCAATGTTTACGGGTTGTCAACGACGTCTGGCATGCCGCAATCACGTAGAGCAATGCGGGTGCCAGAGGTGCAGGAGGATTCGTTCGGACTTTTGCTGGACATTTGGCGGATCGACAGCGCGAGACCACTTGGACGCGAACCACAGTCAGGGGGGAGATTCCCTAGAACGGGGAACCGCCGCCACGGAGCCAGCGCAGTCAGAAAGCGCGTGGCTGGGCGCCGAGAACCGAGTCGGCATCAACACGGAGGGTTTCGCGAGGCAAGGGCTGCTCGCGACGTTGGCGCCGGTTTTGCTCGTTCCCACTACGGCCAGCGGGTGTTCACCGATTCTCGCAGAGCGTGAGGCGGGCATGGAGCGATTGGAAACATGGCGGTCGGAGCAGGTTGCGTGCGCATTCTGCCGCGGCACCGGCAAGGACCCGTTTAGGATCATGTCCTCCCTTTCGACCTGCTGCGTCTGCGGAGGGCCGGGAACGGTGATAGCACCCGCTCCGCACACGCGCTGCGCGCACTGCGGCGGCACCGGGGCGATCAAGACGTTCACCTGCACCGTCTGCGGCGGCAAGGGGGTCGTGCCCGCACCCGACGGACCCTGGATCGGCTGCCCGGAGTGCGGCGGCTCCGGCGACGATGCCTCGGCCTCCGCAATGGCCTGTCTCCGGTGCCGCGGGCGTGGGTGGCTCCCCGCGGCGGCCGGCACAAAGGGCGCACAGAAGGAATGAGTGAAGGATAGGTCAGAGCTGAGGGTCCGTGAAGCTGTTCGCCACGCGTTCCGGCCCGACGAAGTTATAGGGTGGCCACGGACCGCTCAACAGCAGTCGGCTGCGCTGGGCGCGATCGATCCGCCTGAACGCCTGACGGAAAGACGGGAGCCACTCCCGCTTGAGCAGGAAATGAAGGGCGAAGGCATGGGCAGGAAGCACCGGACCGACCGGAGCGGCCGGCGGGCATTCGGCTCGGCATCTGACGAACCACCCGGAGAACACGGCGCGTAATCGTTCGAGTTGGGCCTCGACCTCCCTCGCCTTCCTGTCTTGGTCGTCGTAGATCTGCTGGCGCCTGGCCAAGTACGCCATCCCGGCGCCGCGCGCAAAGACGCCGCCCGGTACCCGGACGTCGTCGAGTGGGAACGTCGCGTGGGTGGCAGGTTCGGCCCGATCGGCCAGGAGTCGGATGCCCATCTCGACGCAACCGTCGACGGCCTGGAGCACTCGAGCGTACTCCTCGGCGCGCGTGTGGAGCAGTTCGATCACCTGGCGAGCCTCGCGGACGACGCACCCATATCGCATCGGGACGATGGCGCGGTCGGCGTGGACCGCGTCGACGACTCGGGCATAGGCGAGGGCCCGCGCGATGGTGGCGGTTGCGGTGGACCGAACCACGCGAGACACGATCGCGCGCAACGTGCCCGCCTCGACCAGGTACACCGGGGCGCCGTCAACGCCGCGAGGCAGTCTCCAGGAGCCCGTTCGCGGCGGATCAGGCTCCGAAGAGATGATGCCGTACAGCAACAGACTCATGCTTCGCCATCGGGCTCGGGCCATACGGAGAAACTGTAGGGGGGCCAGGGACCAGAACACTCGATGGTCACGCCCCCGCTGGCGTAGGTGCCATTGAGCTGGTCAACGCAGTGGTGAAGTCCCGCCACTCCTCTTGCGCGCACCAGCGCGGCCCAATTGAAGATCGGCGTGCTGCCCGCCTTCGTCACCACCGCCGGCAATTTGCGCGCTCGAAAGTCCGCGACATGCGGCAACAGCGATCGGGCCATCAGCTCGCGCTGCTCGTTCACCCAGACCTCGAGCTGCTGCGCGACGGAGGCGCGAATACGTTGCGCCTCCAAGTAGCGCGCGCCGGGGGACCCCGGCCAGGTGCAACGAGCGAAACCCGCGGCGAGCAGCCCGTCTTCGGCCGTCTTGGTGTCGAGCGCCCCCTTGATGGCCCACTCCTGGTGACCGGCGAAGCGGTCGAGCGCGGCGCAAACTGCCGCCCGATGCGTCTCGATCCACAAGGCCAGTCGCTCGCGGCACGAAAACAGCGTCCCAAAGCGAGCCGGAAGAACGGGCGAGACGCGCATGGCGGCCTCGACGACCGCCTCGTGCCCGCACGCGCGGGGCCCCACCCAGGCGAGGTCCTGCAGTCGGCTCTCGGCGGCCGGCCCACAGAACTCCTCGCGGCTGACCGGTGTCACGATCGCGGCAATGTCGCCGAACGCAGCGATCTCGATGGACGGGTCCGTTAGGATCTCCCCATCTGCCGCGCCCAACAGCGCCGTTGTGCGGGCGAGGCAAAAACAGTAGATGGCGTCCACGTCTACATCGGAGCCGATTCCGAACAGCGCCACGCCAGAGCCTCCTGGATGACCTGGGTCGTTTCCTTGGTGTCGAACGGCTTGGTCAGGTAGTCGAATGCACCCAGCTCCATTGCCGTCCGAACCGTTTCGGCCGAGCCCGCCGAGGTGATCATGATGACCGGGACACTCGGATCGATGCGGCGAAGGCGCCGCAGGAGATCGGTGTCGCTGATGTCCGGCAGCTTGGCGTCGAGGATCACGAGGTCCAGCCGCTTGTGCCTCGCGATTCGAATCGCTCCAGCACCGTCGCGGGCGGCCAGGATCCTGCCCGGCTTCGGAACCAGCGTGCGCGTCAGGAACAGCCGTACGTCTGTGGCACCCTTGACCAGCAGGATCGTGTGAGCTGGCTGTCCGGTGCGATTGTCCAAGGCCATGGTGCGCGTCTCTGGATTCACGTGCCCTTCTTTCTCGATTGCCGGGCTCCTGCCCTGGCGAGCCGGGTTCCTTCTTTGCGAGGAAGAATGATCTCCAGGACGCCGTTGACCAGGCGCTCCTGAGCCCGCTCCGCGTCGACGTTGGGCGGCAGCTCAATCACCTCGCTGAACTGCTGCTCGCCCCGAGCCGCCTGGATCACGTACTTCCGCGGGCTCAGGCTCAACGAGATGTCGCCGCGCGTGAACCCACCCAGATCGACCACAATCAGGACTTCCTCGGCTTCGTTGAATACATCGATCAGCGGCCCCCGGACTCGCTTGAACGACGGTCGGGTCTGGTAGCGCCACTGTCGTGGCTTCGAACGCGGCAAAACGCCTGCCGGGCCGGGATGTTGCTCGAGTGAGCGGCCCGCGGTGCGGTGCACAGCGCTCGCTCTGGTCCGAACTCCTCCTTGGGCCAGCGCGCGGACGACATGAGCCATCGTGCGCGGCGGAATCCCACGAATCACCGTGCGACTCCCCTCCAGCCCTCTGCTCTCGTCGACGCGGGGTCGGTCAGCGCCGCGCGGAAATCGCGCGCGGTGATCCGCAGGGAAGCCTCATCGGGCGGCTTGTCTCCGGAGGCAGCCACGACGCGGCGCACGGCCGAGAGAGCCGCGCGTTGGCAGACGCCAGCAATGTCCGCGCCGGTCAGGCCGTTGGCTTGCGAAGCCAGCTTCGACACATCAACGTCCACCGCGACGGGTTTTCCACGCAGGTGCACCTTGAAGATCTCGAGGCGCCCGGGCTCGTCAGGCGGCGGGATGTCCACGACCGCGTCGAACCGGCCCGGACGGAGCACCGCAGGATCGAGCATATCCGGCCGGTTCGTCGCGCCGAGCACGAGCACGCCTTTCAGTTCCTCGATGCCGTCCAGTTCGGCCAGGAACTGGGCCAGCACCCGGTCGGCGACGTGGGAATCCGACCCGCCGCCGCCGCGCACGGGGATCAGCGCGTCGATTTCGTCGAAGAACACGATGCACGGAGCGGCCTGGCGAGCCTTTCGAAAGGTCTCGCGCACGCCCTTCTCCGACTCCCCGACATACTTGGACAAGAGCGACGGGCCCTTGACCGAGATGAAGTTGACGCCACTCTCGTTCGCGACGGCCTTCGCC
>CAYHRK010000047.1:0-20547 GCA_964358795.1 uncultured Vicinamibacterales bacterium | reverse complement strand
AACAGACGACTGACTTCGTCGTGCTGTTCGAGTCGTCGGGCATGTACCGCGGCGAAGATGTCGTGGCCCTGCTCTCGCCCCTGCTGTCGGGCCGATTCGATGCGGTCTGGGGCAGCCGCCGACTGTCTGCCCGCGATATCGAGGAGTCGTATCGCCTTCGGTACCGCCATCGGCTACTGCTCGGCCTGATGTCGGCAGCCGGGAGCCAACTGCTCAGCCTGGCCTGTCTACTCTTTTACGGCCGGTACATCTCCGACACCCTGTCGGGTGCGCGAGCGCTTCGATACAGTGTGTTCCGGGCGGCCGGCGTGGACCTGACCGACAAACGGGCGAATCATCAACTGCTCGCGGTGCTGCTCGGCCGGAAGGCAGAGATCCAGGAAGTGTACGTTCGATTCGTCGCGCTGTCTCCGGATCGCGTCAAGCGAACCACGGTGATGGATGGCTTGGCCGCGCTGTATACGATCGTGGCCCGCCGCTTCTCCCGATCGACGACACGGCCGCAGCAGCCTGGCGTGAGGCCCCCCGCGTGAAACGGATCCTGGTGGTGCCGGCCGCAGGAACCGGTTCCCGCCTCGGTGGCACCACCCCGAAGGTACTGGTGCCTGTTGATGGGCGGCCCATGCTCGATCATCTACTGGCCCTCTACCGTCCCTGCGTGGAGTGCGTCGTGCTGGTCGTCAGCCCGCACGCGCTGGCCGATGTCTCCCGGCAGGCAGGCCGATACGACGTTCCGGTCGATGTGGTCGTTCAGGCCATGCCCACCGGTATGCTGGACGCGGTTCTGGCGGCCGGCCCAACGGTTGCCGCCGCGCACCCCGACCGCGTCTGGATTACCTGGTGCGATCAGGTCGCCGTACATCCGACGACCGTGGCGAGGCTCTGCGAATTGGAGCAGGCATCTCCCAGCGTGGGGCTGATCCTGCCGACATGCACGGGATCAGAGCCATACATCCACTTCGAGCGGGACGCCGCGGGCCGGATCACCCGGGTGCTGCATCGCCGCGAAGGCGACGGCATGCCGGCGACCGGTGAAAGCGATGTGGGCCTCTTCAGCCTGTCCCGGCGGACGTTTCTTCAGGAACTCGAGCAGTTCGCTCACCAGCCCGGGCTTGGCGGCGCCACCGGCGAGCGGAATTTCCTGCCGTTCATTCCGTGGCTGGCGGCACGATGCGAGATCGTCACGTTTCCATGTACTGAGGCCATCGAGTCGGTTGGCATCAACACGCCAGACGACCTCCGGTTGGTCGAGGCACACCTGCGCGCCAGGCACCCGGCCCGGGCAGCGGTTCCCCAGGATGCTCAGCTCGGGGAGCCGCGCGTCCGGCGTGTCTTATCCATCGTCATTCCGGCGTACAACGAAGAACGCTTCCTCGGTTCCTTGCTCGAGCGAATCAAGGCGGTGGACCTGTCCCGGCTCGATGTCGACCGAGAGATCATCGTGGTGGACGACTGTTCAGTGGACCGGACGGCAGAGGTGGCCGCCTCGGTGCCCGGCGTCACGCTGGTCCGCCATGCGTGCAACGCGGGCAAAGGCAAGGCGGTGCGGTCGGGACTGGAACAAGCCACCGGGGACTTTGTGATCATCCAGGACGCCGACCTGGAGTACGACCCGAACGACTACCTGCCGATGCTGGAGGCGCTTCTCGCCCGACGGGGCGACGTGATCTACGGCAGCCGGTACCTGAAGCACCCGGAACGCGGAGTGCTCTACAACCTGCTGACCGGCAAGCACGCGGGGCAGTCGTGGGCGGCCTACCTGGGAGGCCAGAGCCTCAGCTTCATCGCCCTGTGCCTGACGGGTCACTATCTGACAGACACGGTGACGGCGCTGAAACTGTTCCGGCGAGAAGCGCTGGCCGGACTCGACCTGCAGACGACGGGTTTTGAACTCGACCACGAGATTACCGCCAAGATGCTGGCCCGAGGATGTCGGATCACAGAGGTGCCCATCCGCTACGTTCCCCGCACCCGTGCCGAAGGCAAGAAGATCGGCGTGCGCGATTGGTTTGTCGCCACGCGCACCTTCCGCCGTTTCCGAAAAGGCTAATCTGGCAGAATCGGCCGGACCGGCGTCAGTCGCCGAGCGTCTGCCGGATCTCGCGGATGGCGTAGGTCGTCTTGTCCTGCGACTCGTGGTACGTGCGCGCCTGCATTTCGGCGAGCAGGCCCAACGTGATCAACTGGACGCCGGTGAAGACCAGCAGGATGCCAAACAGGAGCAGGGGCCGGTTGGCGATCGACTGATATCCGAAGAGCCGCTGGTAGGCGAGCCAGCCGGTGATCGCACACCCGATTCCACCCATGATGATGCCCAGCAGCCCGAACATCTGCAGGGGCCTGGTCGAATAACTGAGCAGAAACTTCACCGTCAGCAGGTCGAGAATGACGCGAACAGTGCGGCCCAATCCGTACTTGGAACTGCCGAAGCGCCGCGCACGGTGGTTCACGACGTGTTCGGCAATCGTCACCCCCTGTTCGCTGGCGATGGCGGGCAGGAACCGGTGCATCTCGCCGTACAGCCGCAGCGGCTTGACCACGTCCGCGCGAAACACTTTCAACGAACAGCCGTAGTCGTGCAGGTGCACGCCGGTCACGCGCGAGATGATCCAGTTCGCAATCATCGAGGGCACGCGGCGCGTGACAAGCGGATCTTTTCGGTTCTTCCGCCAGCCGCATGCGATATCGGCTCCCTGTTCGACCAACGACACGAGCGCCGGAAGATCGGCAGGATCGTTCTGCAGGTCGCCATCTGTCGTGGCAATGAGGTGTCCGCGGGCGTGCGCAAACCCTGCAGCAAACGCCGCGGTCTGGCCGAAATTCTTCCGAAACCTGATCACGCGCAGTCGTGGATCGCGCTCCTGCAGAGCGGCCAGCTGCGCGAAGCTGTCGTCGGTGCTCCCGTCATCAACCGCGACAATCTCGTAGGGGCGTCCCCATCGATCCAATGTCGAGGTCAACTCCTGGTACAGATCAGGAATGCTGGCCGACTCGTTGCGAATGGGAACGACGATGGACAGGTGTGGTGCGTGCACGGTGAAGCAGGATTATATCGCGGAGGACCGCCGCCGCTGACGGCGCCAGTAATAGACACCCAGCAGCAGCGCACATGCCAGGGCGATGCCGATACCCACTTCGCTGCCATGGCTGCGGATGTAGTCCATGGCGGCTTCGCCATAGTAGTACGCGAGCAGCCCTTCGCCGAGGTACCGGAGGCCTCGTCCCACCGCCACCGATGTCGCACACGTCATCGGCGACATGCCAGCCACTCCGGCGCACAGCACGAAGAGCTTGAACGGCGTCGGCGGCGGCAGCATCGAGGGCACGATCACCGCGGCCACGCCATAGCGGCGGAACGCGCCGAGGGCACGGTCGACTCGATCGCCCTTGAACCGTCTCCGAAGCACGGCCTCGCCGCCCTTGCGACCCAGGTAATACAGAATCATGCAGCCGGCCACCGAACCGGCCGTCACCATGAACACGTAGTACAGCAGCAGGGATGGCCGTTGGGTGACCATCCACACGATGAGAATATCGTTGACTTGCGGCAGCGAGACAAACGACGAATCCAGCAGGGCAATCAGAAACAGGCCGGGGCCACCCAGACTCATGGCGAACCCTTGCGCCCACGTCACCAGTCGAGTCATCACGTTGCCGCCTGCGAGGAAGTCGGCGTGGACCGGCGCACCCGGGAAACCGCCGGCAGGTAGTGTACAGTGAAGCACGGCGCGGGACGCGCCGACGCACCTGTGCCTGTGGACACCCGGACGTACGAACACTTGATTATAGCTGACGATGGCCCGGCCAACCCCGGCGCTGGCGCCTTTCCGGGGCGCCGCGACCGGGCGTGGAGCTGGTTGCCCATCTGCCTCGCAGTGGCGGCTGCTGTGGGCGGCTCGTGGGTGGCCGCGTACTACTGGCGGGCCGGCCTGACGTTGTCACACTACGATGCCAAGGCCCATCTGGTCGTGGCCCGGCGAATCGTCGATAGCATCATGCCCGGATGGGTGCAGATTGGTGCCGTCTGGCTGCCGCTGCCCCACCTTCTGAACATGATTCCGGTTCAAGTCGACGCGTTCTACCGAACGGGTCTCTCCGCCATCGTCATCTCGGTCCTGTCATTCAGTGTCACCGTGTACGTGTTGACCCGCATCGTGCTGCACATCACGGGGTCGCCGCTGGCTGCCACCCTTGGCGTGATGGCCTTTGCGCTGAACCCCGACGTGCTCTACCTTCAGTCCACGCCGATGACCGAGCCGCTGTTGATGGCGCTCACCGCCGCCGCCGTGTGGCTTGCCTGCGACGCGTTTCATGAGGGACGCCCACGCGTCGTCAGGCGAGCCGGGCTGGCCCTGGCGGCCGCGGCGCTGACGCGTTACGAGGCCTGGCCCATTGTGGTGGCCATTCTCGGGGTCGGATGTCTGACGCTATTCTGGCAAGGCGCCGGCCTGGGTCCCGCCCTGCGGCGAACGTCCAGGCTGGCGTGGTATCCGGCTGCCGCGCTCTGTGGGTTCCTGCTGCTGAGTCGAGCGACGGTCGGCGAATGGTTCGTCCAGGGCGGGTTCTTTGTTCCCGACAACATCGCCATGGACCGCCCCCTGCGCGCGGGGGTTTCGGTGTGGTGGGGACTGCACGAACTCACCAGTTACCCGCTCGCCGTATTCGGCGCCCTCGGCCTGGTCGGCGCCGTCATCACGGCTGTTCGGCACCGCAACAGGGCTCTCATCGTGGTGCCACTGGCCCTGGCCGCCGCCGGCCTGCTCCCGTGGTATGCGTTTTACCACGGACATCCATTCCGCATCAGGTACATGATCCCCCTGGTGCCGGTGGTCGCTTTAGGAATGGGCCTGGCGATTGGCTCGTCACGGCGGTGGCGATTACCGCTGGCGGCGGCGGCCGTGGCGGCACTGGCATTCGGACCGCGACCGTTGGATGCTGGCGCCCCCTTGGTGCTCGAAGCGCAGTGGGACACCGAGCATCGCCTCGGCCGCGCGCAGGTCACGGCGTACCTGGTCCACGCGTGGGACCATCAACCGATTATGGCGAGCATGGGATCGCTCGCTCACTACATGCAGGAGCTGTCGGCGGCAGGGTTTCGGCTGGCCGACTTCCTTCACGAAGGCAATGGCGACATCTGGCTGGCCGCGCTCGTCTACCCGGACCCTCATGTCGCGTGGATTCTCGTCGAGGAGCAGGCCGAAGGGGGCGACATGCTGGCAGCCCTTGCGCGACAACGCCCCCAGTTCCTGGCCAACTACGAACGCGTAGCCGAGGGTGGGGGCGTCGCCCTGTACCGCCGGAAACCTAGAACCGATATCGGATCGTCGCCAGGAGGTTGACCCCGCCCAGGTCGATCGTGTCGCTCAGGAAATCGGTCGACAAATCGCCCTTCCCCCACTGCATGCGAACCTCCATGCCGAGGTCGATCGAGCGCGACACGCGCCCGCGCAGGCCGAAGGTGGCCACAGGTCCAACCGAGGTGCCGCTGCCGACAAACGCATCGCGGAAGATGTTGCTGGCGTCGTCGACGAATTCGCCGGTTTCGCTGTAGCGCCAGAAATACACTCCGAGACCAGCCCCGATGTAGGGCTGAACGGCGCGTTTGTGGCCAAACGGGAAAATCCGGGCGATGGCGACCAGCGGAATAATGCGCAGCTTGAGATCTTGTTGGATCTCCTGTCCGTTTTGGTTGACCAACTCCGCATGGATGGCCGGAACGGTGCGCTGATAGTAGCTCAGCCCGACTCCGGTCTCGATAAAGTCTCCCATGTCGATCAGCCACTCGCCGCCCCCGTTGATGGCCGCGAAGTCCTTGATATCGAACAACAGGTACCGCCTGTCGACGACCAGGACGTCCTTTTGCACGCGAGCATCCTCGGCACGCGGCATGAAGGAGCCAAGCTGGAAGCTTACCGATTGCTGCGCCTGGGCGGGCGACGCCAACGCCAGCACCCCCACCAGACCCAGGACCACACCGCCGACCAATCGTTGAATCATAAGGTCCCCCGCGAAATCGTGCATTCGGCCATAACTGCAGCACATCTGATGCCAACTGGTCGAGGGCCATTCTGCCGCGGTTTCCGCCTGAGCTGGCCGGCACTGTCCCTGTGAGGTGTCAGTCGCTCCGGCTGCCAGTTCGACCGCGACGATGCCCTGCGATGGTCGCCAGCATGTGTTGGTGTAACGGTCCGTTGGTGGCCAGCACGTGGCCACCGTGCACGCTGAACGGGCTTCCGTCCATGCCGGTCAGTTGACCTCCCGCTTCCTCCACAAGCAACGTGGCGGCGGCGATGTCCCACGGCTTCAACCGTTCCTCCCAAAACCCGTCGAGACGTCCAGCGGCGACGTAGCACAGATCGATGGCGGCCGATCCGAAGCGTCGCACCGCTCGAGCGCGTTTCACGAACGCACCGAACAGGCTGACGATGTCGTCGCCTTGGTCGTGGACATCGTACGGAAAGCCTGTCACCAACACCGCGTCCAGCAGGGCCGAAGCGGTGGACACGGCCATCCGGCGGCCATTCAACCAGGAACCGCGTCCCCGCTCGGCGGTGAAGAGCTCCCGCCGCGTCGGGTCGTACACCGCGGCAATCTCGACCGATCCGTCGACTTCGAGCGCCAGCGCCGAACAAAAAACAGGCAAGCCGTGAGCGAAATTGGTGGTGCCATCGATCGGATCGAAGATCCAGCAGCAACCCTCCATGGGCACGGTCGCCTGCGTCCCACCGAGCTCCTCGGCCAGGACACGGTGGGACGGAAACCGGGTGGCCAGCACGCTGCGGCACATCCGTTCCACTTCCAGATCGACTTCGGTCACCAGGTCGATGGCGCCTTTCTTCTCGACGCGGAAGTCGCGGCCGAAATAGCGCATCTGGATGTCGCCGGCACGCAGAACGATATCGATCGCGGACGCCAGAAAACGGGGATCGTGTGACATTCGTCTGCGCAGGAGGTCTTAGGATTGAACAGGCAGCTTCTTCACCAGGCGCACTTCCATGCCCCCTTCCGACAGCCGCGACAACTGCACATCATCCATGAAGCTGCGCATGAAGAAGATGCCTCGACCGCTCGCCTTCAGGAGATTTTCGGGAGCGAGGGGATCGGCAAGTTCCTCGGGAACGAACCCCTCGCCCTCATCGCGGACGCAGATGACGAGCTCTCCGGAATCGGGGGACGTCGGAACCGAGAACTCGACGGTGACGTACTTTTGCGGGTCGTGCCGGTTTCCATGCTTGATGGCGTTGATGACCGATTCCCGGATCGCCACCTCGACCCACTGTAAGGCGTCTTCGTCGAACCGAAGCTGCCGCCCGACCTGGTCGCTGACGAGTTGCACCATGTCGAGCATCTCAAAGGCGCTGTTGAAGCGCAGGCGGATCGTGGTTCCGTTGACGGGAATGGTCATCTCCTCGGCAGGCCTCCGCCAATCGCCCGGCAGTGCACCTGGAGGTACGATAGCCCATTCTCGCTGCCGATGCGACCCTGAATCGCGTCCCCGCCGCCGGCAACCCCGGCGGCAGGACCAGGATGTTATAGTGCCAAGGTGACACGTCTAGACAGTGTGACGATCGGTCCGGCTCGCCGCGTCTGTGGACTGGTGCAGGTTCCGGGCGACAAGTCCATTTCGCACCGCTTGTTGATGCTGGCGGCCCTGGCCGATGGCCGATCGCGTGTGTCGAACCTGGCGCCCGGCCACGACTGCCATTCGACGGCGGCGTGTCTTCGGGCCCTGGGCGTCTCCATCACGCCAGATCAGGCCGATGCGAGGGGCAGCCAACCGGACGTCCTCATCGACGGGGTTGGCACTGGCGGTTTCACGGCTCCGGCAGACACGCTGGACGCGGGCAACTCGGGCACGACCGCCAGACTGCTGATGGGGCTTCTGGCCGCGCAGCCGTTTGCCGCGCGGATGAGCGGAGACGCCTCGCTTCAACGAAGGCCGATGGGCCGTGTCATCGATCCCCTCACCCTCATGGGCGCCCAAGTCGTGCTCACTGACGGCCGACTGCCGGCCACCATCAACGGGCGCCCCCTGCGAGGCATCACCTACGTCGTTCCGGTCCCAAGCGCCCAGGTGAAAAGTGCGGTCCTGCTGGCCGGACTGCTGGCCGGCGGCACCACCACGGTGCGGGAACCGGTGCGCACGCGCGACCACACCGAGCTGGCACTCCGGGCTTTTGGCGCGCACGTCGAGACGTCGCCCGCCGGTTCCATCTCGGTCGCGGGTGGTCAGCGTTTGACCGCCGTCGACGCCACTGTGCCGGGCGATCCCTCGTCGGCCGCCTGCTGGGCGGTTGCAGCCGCTGCGCTGCCGGGATCGGAGATCGAAATTCAGGGTGTCGGTTTGAACCCGACTCGAACCGCGTTCTTCGATGTGCTGCAGCGTTTTGGGGCACTGGTGGAGATCGGCGCTACCACGGCCTCGCTGCTTGAACCGGTGGGAGATGTCCGCGTTCGCTGCGGCGGCGTCACATCCGTCACCATAGGCCCGGGTGAGGTGGCTGGTCTGATTGATGAACTGCCGGTGCTGGCCGCCCTGGCCACGCACGGCGGGCAACTGATCGTGACCGGCGCCGCCGAGCTGCGCGTGAAGGAGAGCGACAGGATCTCTGCGCTGGTGGCTGGCCTGCGGGCCATGGGCGGGACCATCGAGGAGTTCCCGGACGGGTTTCGGATTGATGGCTCGTCGCCCCTGCGCGGCGGCGTGGTCGACGCCGCCGGCGACCATCGACTCGCCATGGCGTTTGCCATTGCGGCACTCGGGGCGCGCCAGAACACGACGATTCTGGGTCAGAGCGCGGTGGCGGTGTCTTACCCGGGATTTTTCGATGTGCTGAAACGCATCTGCGTATGAGGGCGGACAAGATCTACCTGGTGGGCTTCATGGGCGCGGGCAAGACCTCGCTTGCCCGCGAAGTTGGCCGGCGTCTCGACTGGAAGGTCGAAGATGTCGATGAGCGAATCGAAGCGCGCGAACGACGGAGCATTGCCGACATTTTCTCTCAAAGCGGCGAAGCCTACTTCCGGGCGGTCGAGCGGTCGGTGGTGCAGGAACTCCTGCCGTTGCGCCACACGGTGGTCGCCACCGGCGGCGGCACGTGCGTGGACCCCGACAGCCGTGCGTTGATGAAGGCGGATGGTGCCGTGTTCTGGATTGACGTGCCTCTGGCCGCGCTCGTCGACCGGATTCCGCTTGACGGCAGTCGACCCCTGGCTCCAAGCCGGATTCAACTGGAGTATCTGTTTGCGCAGCGACGGGAGGCCTACCTTCAGGCCCATGTGCGGCTGGATGGCGCACGCGCGTCGATTGGCGACCTCGCCGATCGTATCCTCGAGTGGCTGGACCATTGACCGGGGAGTCTGATGCGATACCTCGCGCTGAGCGACATTCATGCCAACATCGACGCGCTGGACGCCGTATTGGCCGCAGCCCACACCGGCGGTTTCGACCACGTGCTGTGCCTCGGCGACATCGTCGGCTACGGGGCCGATCCGAACGGCGTAATCGATCGCATCCGCCTGGCCGCCCCCGTGGCCTTCGTCCGCGGCAATCACGACCGGGTGGGCGCGGGCCTGGATGACGCCGAGGGGTTCAATCCGGTGGCTCGCGAGGGTGCCATCTGGACGCAACGCAGCCTGACCGCCGAGAATCGCGAATACCTGACCCGGCTAGTCGCTGGTCCAGTCCTCGTGGACGACTTGATCGAGATCTGCCACGGCTCGCCGTTTGACGAAGATGCGTACGTGTTTGACGCCCTCGATGCGCTCAACGCCTTGCGGGCCGCCCGGCGTCCGCTCTGCCTCTTCGGACACACCCACGCACCGGCCGCCGTCACCTTGAGCCGCGACGAATTGGGCGATGAATCCACCGAGGCAGGAAGCGTGCTTCGGATCCGGGAACACACGCGGTACCTCGTGAACGTGGGATCGGTGGGACAGCCTCGTGACGGCGACCCGCGGGCCGGTTTCGGCATCGTGGACACCGAACGGCGGGAGGTGCGATTCTACAGAGTGGCCTACCCGGTCGAGCGGGCGCAGGCTCGCATTCGCGAAGCCGGCCTGCCCGACGCGCTGGCAGAACGACTCGCAGTGGGACGGTAGCGAGAGATCAGGGTTGGGCCTTCGCGGCCTTGGCCGCCTTGCGAGAGGCGGACTCCTCCCGCCGCTTCAGCTCCACGGCGAAGGCATCACGCGCCGCCCGCGAACCCAGAATCCAGCCAATCACCACGCCCAGCACGATGCTGGCCGGTATGTAGATGAAATGTCCGGCTGACATGCCGCCCATCCGTGCACTCCCCTAGCGCGCTGCGATGCGCCGATTCAACTCGGCCAGGTCCTGCTCGACCTTTCTCATCCGCCGCCAGATCGACCACAGGTAGACCAGCAGCACGACCCAGACGAACGCGTATGCGCCAATCACCAGCGGTGCCGCCGGGAGCTGTTCGACGGCCGGCAAGCTGTTCACGGGAACGAATTCACTCTGGCTTGCGGCCGGTGGCTGCGACCAGGCGCCCAGTGCCACGACTGAACCAGCCAACATCACCAACATCACTATTGCGAATCCACGCTTCATGGTTCAAGCCTCACTTGCCTGGACCCCCGCTTCCTTGGGCCGCCGTAGCCATGCGAAGGCGCCCGCGGGGGTGACGAAAACCCTGCCTCACTCGGAGAGTTGAAGCCAATACAACCTAGTCGTCAAGGGCCAGATGCAGTTGTTCTACCTGGTACCGTTGTTCTTCCAGACGCCGGCGCGCCACCAGCAGCAGCCCGTACAGCAGCACGAACGACAGAGCACAAAACCAGAATGGACCGCGCATGCCGGGTGCCAGCGTGGACACCACGCTGGTCTTTGGATGAATCGTTCGCCAGTAGTTCACCGACACGTACACGAACGGCACGTTGGCCATGCCGAACAGGGCCATCGCCGCGGCCAGTTTTTCAGAGCCGGCCCCGCCGTAGCGGCGGACGATCAGATACGCCACGAAGATCATCCACAGCAGCAATGACATGGTCAGGCGCGCGTCCCATTGCCACCAGACACCCCACGCCTTGCGCGCCCACAGGGGACCCGTCACGAGCACAATCAGACCAAACGCGACCGTCAGCTCGCCGGCAGCCACGGCCCAGCGATCGGCGGCTGCCGAGCGCTTGAAGAGAAACACCGCGCTGGCGATGCCGCACACAAACGCGGACAGGAACATCACCATGGCGGACGGGACGTGATAGTAGAAGATCTTCTGGACCAGACCCATCGAGGCCTCGTAGGGCGCGTTGGCCACCATCAGTGGCGCGGCCGCGAACAGGACCATGGCGACCAGCATCAGCGGAGCGAACGTTCTCTTCATAGGTGAACCCGCGTTCCTACGTTCTACTGCCTACTTCCCTACTCCGTCATCAGCGGCTCGAAGGTCCACAGCGACAGGGTGACGAACACCACATCGAAGAAGACCAGCAGGGCCGCCCAGAAACGCGCCATCGGTTCATCGGGCGTCGTTTGCAGCAACGCTGCCGTGCCGCGTACGCCAGCGATGATGACGGGGATGGTGATCGGATACAAGAGGACCGGCAACAGCACGTCACGGCTGCGCGCCCGCACCAGCATCGCGGCAAACAGCGTCCCCACAGAAGCAAACCCCGTGGTTCCGGCGGCCAGCAGGGCCACCAGCCAGAGCGGGCTCCTGGCAAAGGGCGCGTCGAAAAGCAGCGCCACCAGCGGCACGAGGACCGCTTCCACGATGGCCAGAAGCGCCAGCACACCGAGCAGTTTTCCCACGTAGATCGCCGGCCGGTCCGAGGGAGCCAGCATCAGCGCCCGTAGCGTTTCGGTGTGGCGCTCCCGTTCAAAGGTGCGGCCCAGGCCGAGCGTGCCGGCAAAGGCAATGGCGATCCACAGAATGCCGGCCGCCGCATCGTCCATCGGCCGCCCTTCGCGGACTAGCGCGAAGGCGAAGACCAAGACGCACGACACCGCAAAAAAGACCGTGGTGTACAGGATTTCCCTGCTTCGGACCTCCACCGTCAGGTCTTTTCGCATCACGATCCAGGCCACGCGAAAGAACTGCCTCATCTGGCCGCCGCCGACGTGATCGTTTCCCGATACCGCTCGCGCAGGCTGGCCGAAGAGTCGTCGACGGCCAACAAGCGGCCGTCTCGGAGCACGGCGACGCGATCGAGCAGCCCTTCAGCGAGATCCAGATCGTGCGTGGCGACCAGCACGATGCGGCGCTGATCCCGAAGACCGCGCAACCTCGCCACCAGCGCTTGACCCGATGTGTCATCCAACCCCGTGAATGGTTCGTCGAGCAAGAGCAACCGTGGACCGTGTAACAGGGCACGTTCAAGCGCCAGACGTTGACGCATGCCCCGCGAGAACCCCGACACCACGTCATCAGCTCGTTCGGCCAGGCCGGCGCGGTCCAAGGCCCGTGCCACGGTGGCGTCGACGTCGTTCAGCCCGTACAGTCGGGCAAAAAACTGCAGGTTCTCGCGCGCGGTCAGTTCCGGGTACAGATAGAGATCGTGTCCGAGCAGGCCGAGGCGGGACCGAAGTCCTGGTCCGGCATCACGACCGGTCGCGGCGCCGTAGCGCACCTCGCCCGACGAGGGAGCCAGCAGCGTAGACGCAATGGCGAGCAGCGTGGACTTCCCTGCGCCGTTTGGACCCAGCAGGCCCACGATCTGGCCCGCGTGACAGGTCAGGTTCACCCGAGTCAGCGCGCGGCGTCTCCCGAAATTCCGGGACACATCGGCGAACACCAGTTCGTCGAAATCGAAGCTCACGCCGCCTGTCCCTGCCCCAAAGATCCGCCGCGTTGATCGAGTTCGCCGTACACCCGCTCCAGTTGAGCAAGCAACTCACTCCGGCGCACGGCGAATCTGGCCTCATCGACCGCTCCGGCACGATGCTGCTGTTCCAGGCGCACCATGGCGGCCATCAACTTCTCGCGACGGTCGTGAAGCTGGTGTCGTCTGCCGGCATCACCACTGGCTTCCCGCGACGAGAGTGCCCCGATGACGCCAGCGGCCAGCACCAGACAGGCCAGCGCCAGCGCCACATTCCGTCCCGCGCGGCTGCGCGCAGGCAGCCCACTCAGCGTGACTGACAGCGCCGTGCCGGCCGGCAACGCCGGGCCCGTGCCGAGCAGGAAGCTGCGGCCGTCGTTGGGCACCTCGCTCGAGGAATTGAACTGGGGCGACGCCATCCGTACGCCGCCGACCTGGGTCACCATCACCTGGACTGGAAACAGGACGACAGGCAGCTTTTGCGAGAGGGTCCGCTCGGCGCCAGCCGGCCCGAGACCAAATGCCATCTGCACCGGCGTGCTGCCCGGGTTGAACGGCCCCGTGATGGCCACGGTCCGCCCGCGCACCGAAGCCTGCGGGGAGGAGCCCTCGAGAATCGCCGCCTGTTGGGCTCCCTCGGGCAGTTCGAACACGAGTTCTGACCGGGGCGTGACCGGCGCGACGCCGGGGTTGACGACCTCGAGCAGATAGAACACCTCGAGGGAATCGTCGTTGAACTCGATCTGGATCCGGCTCTGTCCGCCGAAGACGACCTCGCCCGGCGCTGGCGTGACCGCGCCGGCCGCCGACAGCCCCCCGGTTCCAGCGCCGGCCGCCGACCCGGCCCCGGCTCCGGCTCCGGCTACCAGAATCAGCTTGATGCCGGACGTTGGCGGCACCTCGAACTCCCGCGACTCGAGCCGCTCACCGTCGACGACCGCGATGGCATGAACCGAGGTTCCCGGTGAAAGGCCGAAGAACTGCGCCCGCCCTTCGGTGTTCGTGTTCTCGGTGAGCACCTTCACGCCACCGTGCAGCTCGACCGGGTGCCCCGTGATGTTGTTGCTGAGGTCGCCACGCACGAGTCTGACGGTGACCGAACCGGCGGCCACATCGCTGCTTGGCATCGGTACGCCGGTCATCTGCCGCACGTCGGGCATCTGTGCGAGGGCTGGCACGGCCGCCAGCACGACACCAAGTACCAGAACGGTGAGACGGACTTTGGCGATCATGCCGCACCCGGGAGTCGAGCGCCGCACGACTTACAGAATCGCGCGTCCCGATCATTTGACGTCTGGCACTGATCGCAGACACCGGTCACGGCAGGTGCCCCGGCGGCGACCGGCCGATCCACCCCAGTCGATGCGGGCGCCGGCAGCTTGCCAATCCGCGTCGCCAGGTCGTGTTCGATCAGCTGCCGGTACGTGTCATCGCCATCAAGTTGGCGGATCAAGCCGGCCGCTCGCGACCTCAACCGGTTCGCGATGTCCTGAAAGTCCGCCTCCGAGATCTTTCGCATCGCCCGATCGAATTCCACTTCCTTGATCGAGCGCAAGACCAGCATCTTCTCGCGCTCCAGAGCGGCGCGCGTGTGGCCGCCCCGCATGTCGGTGTACTCCCCGGCGTCTGCCGACACCAGCGGCAGCACGCTCCGAAACAGTCCGGCTGCCACCAGCCCGGCGGTGCCAGCCGCGACCGACACCGACACCATGTTCACGATCGATGTGCCGCGAGCCACCACCAGTCCCACCGCGGTCGCGCCGAGCGTACCCAGTGCGAGCAGATGCCAGGGGCGCAGACCGCCGCCGGCGTCGGTCGTCTCGACAACCGTCACCGGTGGCGCTGCTTGAGACGCGCGCCCGGTTCTGTTGCCGGTCTTTCGTGCCATGAACCTACTCCTGTGCCACTCGAGTGGCGATCGCCTGCGCGTGCCCGACGGGGTTGGATCCCGAGTACACGATCCTCTGCCACGCCGGGGCCACCAGCAGCACACCCAGCAACAGCAGCAAGGTGGTGGTGGCCGCGCTGTCGGGGACCCGGCCAAGCGCAAACGCGAACGCCTGTTCTGGCAGTAACGCGATCCCGGTGCCGATCACCATGATGCCAAATCCGGTCCAGATCCAGTTCACCAGCGGGTTGATCACCACCTGCAGGCTCATCGACGAATCCTTCAGTTCGTAGGCCGGCATCACCAGGTAGAGATCTTCGGCTACGGTTCGGCGGATCGCGACTTCCGTGGTGGGCTGTTCCTCGTGTTTGCGGAAGAACCATCGAGCCGGATACATGGTGCCGATCGGCTTGCCGTCCTCGAACACCGCCACGTGCCCGGTGATCATCTGTTTCTGGCCGTCGTCTGTCACCCTTACGCCGTTGTTCTTGACCGTGTAGTGGCCGACCTTGGCCTGTTCGCCGGCCTTCAGCAGCAACTGCTGATCGACCTTGAATCCTTCGCCCGCAAAGCCCAGGAACATCAGCGTGATGCCGAGATGGACCACGTAGCCGCCGTACCGGCGGCGCTCGCGCATCACCAGGCCGATGCCGGCCGTCAACAGGTCGGTGCCGGTGGCTTCTCGGCGCACCCGCGCACCCCGCACGAACTCCTGTGTGATGGTCGCGATCACGAACGCACAGAGGGCGAAACAGGTGCCCGAAGACCAGACGCGGACGCCGAGCGCGGTAATGGTGCCGGCGGTCACAAGCGCCGCCACGACCGGCCACAGGAATTGATCCCGCAGATTCACCAGCGTCGATCGTCTCCAGGCCAGCAGGGGCGCGATGCCGGTCAGCGCCAGAATAATGAGGCCCAGCGGCGCCATCCAGCGGTTGAAGAATGGAGGCCCCACCGTGAGCCGGTTGCCGGTCAGCGCCTCGCTCAGCGTGGGGAACATCGTGCCGAACAGCACCAGGGTCGCCGCAATCAGCAGGATCCAGTTGTTCGCGACAAAGGCCGCCTCGCGCGACACCCACGATTCCATGTCATAACGGGGCTTCAGCAGCGGCAGCCGGTAGACGACCCAGCCGAAACTGAAGGTGAGGATGGTCACCATGAAAACCGTGAACATCCAGGCCAGTGCGCGATCCTCGCCAAATGCATGAACCGACTGCACCACGCCCGACCGGGTCATGAACGTTCCGAAGATGGTCAGAAAGAACGTCAGGATCACCAGCGAGACATTCCAGACCTTCAGCATGCCGCGGCGTTCCTGCACGATCACGGAGTGCAAAAAAGCCGACGCCGTGAACCACGGCAGCAGGCCGGCGTTCTCCACTGGATCCCAGCCCCAGTAGCCGCCCCAGCCGAGTTCTTCGTAGGCCCAGATCATGCCGAGCGTCAGACCCAGCGACAGGAACAGCCAACTCACCATCGTCCAGCGCCGGACCGCCCGCAGCCACGAATCGTCAAGATGGCCCGTAATGAGCGCGGCCATACCGAATGCGAACGGGATGGTCATCCCCACAAAGCCGATGTAGAGGCTGGGCGGGTGCACGACCATGTAGATGTTCTGCAACAGCGGATTCAAGCCCTGTCCATCGGTCGGCGCCTGCGTCAAGAACCGCTCGAACGGGTTCTTGTGGACGATCATCAGGAACAGGAAGAACATCTGCACCGCGGAGATGACGGCCACCACGTAGGGAATCAGCTCGCGGTGCCGTTCGCGATTCACATACACCGCCAGCGACCCGAAGATGGCGAGCAGGAACACCCAGAACATGATCGAACCGTCCAGGCCGCCCCAGTACGAGGTGATTTTGTAGAACAGCGGCTGGACCCGGTCCGAATAGCGCTGGACGTACTTGATGGTGTAATCGTTGGTGACGAAGGCATGCGTAATGACCGCCGAACCCACCGTCATCACGGCCGCTGTCAGGTAGAACGCTCCCACGCCGCTTTCGATCAGCCGGCGCGAGCCGCGACGGGCACCGGCAACCGAGGCGGCGATGGCGTAACTGGCAATGACAAAGGCCGCCAATAGGAGGAAGGAGCCAAGAGATGCCATGGTTTGCTTTCACCTACCCAGGGGCCGTCGGCAAACTTCACCCCGCAGGGTGATCCGACCGATAGGCTATTGATGAAGGCCTCAAGGGACGCGACCCGCTCCGAGGACACGTTATGCGCCCGGGCTGCCCAATCCCTTCTTCGGTTCGTATTTCGACGGGCACTTCGCCATCACGCCATTGGGCGCCACATGGAAGCCGTCGGCTTCGAGGCGACCCTTGAGGACCACTTCCGAGTCTTCCTTGAACGTGTCCGGCACGATGCCGACATACGAGGCGTCGATCACGGCGCCTTTGCTCTGGACCTTGAACCGGTACTCCAAGGAATCACGCTTGCGCAGAATGGAATCCGGCACCACGAAGCCGTGCAATTGCAGGTTCTTGCCGTGCCACGCCTCGGGGTTCACGGCCACCTCTTCCACGTGCTTGTAATACTCGGTCCCTTCACTGAGTGTCGAATACATCAGGCCGGCCAGGGCCAGCACCAGGACCACGCTCGTTATGCCGATTCTGACGGTTTTCTGTTTCATAAGAGAGGCCCGAACAGCCTTTCCATGTCTGTCAGGATACCGCCCCGAGTCGGGCAAGGTCAATTGCCGGCGACGGGTGGCGGCCAACCACCCAATCCGAGTTCACGCAGCATGGCGTAGAGACGCGACACGGGCAGCCCGACCACGTTGGCGTACGACCCTTCGACGGCCGTCACAAACCTCGATGCCAATCCCTGAATGGCATACCCGCCGGCCTTGTCCCGCGGTTCGCCGCTCGCCACGTACCAGTCGATCTCGCCGGGATTGAGGCGGGCGAAGGTCACCCGAGACTGTTCGAACGCCGTCATCCACCGGGCATCCGCCCGCAGCGAGAGGCCCGTCAGCACGTCGTGCGTCCGGCCCGAGAGCACCGCCAACATCCGCCTGGCGTCTTCATCGTCTTTTGGTTTGCCCAGGATCGAGTTGTCCACGAGCACGACGGTGTCGGCACCGATGGCGATGGCCCCATGGCACGACGCCGACACAGCGCGCGCCTTCTCGTCGGCCAGCCGCATGACGTAGGTCCGCGGCGATTCGCCGGGCAGGAGCCGTTCGTCCACGTGGGCCGGGATCACCTCGAAATCGAATCCGGCATCGCGCAGTAAGGCGGCACGGCGGGGCGAGGCGGAAGCCAGCACGAGTCGCACAACGGAATGATACACTGGCCGCTCTTGCGCGTGACCTGATGCAACCCCTGCAATCGCTCGTCTCCGCCGCCGTCGCCCGCATCGTGCGGCCGGCTCCGCTCTCGCCCGAGAAGGTGCTGTTCGCGTGGCGCGTCGCCGTCGGACCGGCGTTGGCCCGGGTGGCGCACGTCGCGCTGTCGACCGACCGGATCCTGGTGGTGGATTTCAACGACGAACGATGGCGGGCGGAACTGGAGCGTGCAGGTCCGGCCATTCTGGAACGACTGCGCGAACTGTTGGGCGCCGAGTGTGTCGAGCGTGTGTCGCTTCGGGGACCGCAGCGCGTGTCGCGAGCGGGGCGTGGCTCAGGCAGCCCCCGAAAGACAACAACGTAGGCGGGAGGTTCGCACATGGGCGCAATCAGGGCCGTCAGCCGTGACCATGTTTGTCGGCCCCACTCCGGCGGGGCCCCCGGCGCGGCAGCCGCGCTGGGGTGCCACAGGTGGGCTGGTCGCGGACAGGACCCGGACGGTTTTGAAACCAGTCATAGGAATCAGGGAGTGGGGATTCGGGAAGACGACGACCGACTACACCCGGCGATTAGCATCCCGGCGACGACGCGCACGGATCAGCCAGGCTGCGGCTGCCACCGGGACCAGGATGAGTAGCTCTCGCGACAGCGACGCCAGATTCCCCCACACGAATTCGTCTGGCTTCCAGTAGCGGCGCGAGATTTCCGCAAACAGATCAACGCCCGCCGCGTAGTAGGCATAGCCAAACGGCCAGAGGGCCATAACGCCCTCCGGCGGCGATGAATCCCGTCCGAGCCAATCCAGCAGCGTGTGCGATCCAAACGCCAATCCGCAGACGAGCGTGGTCCGAACAACCGGCCAGCGGTACCACCAGCACAGCAGAGCCACGCCTGCCGACACCAGCAGTGTGCCGCCCAGACTGTGCGTGACGGCTCGATGGCTTCCCCACAGAATGTCCAGGTCCGGCACCACGCCCAGTAACGCGCAGGCCAGGGCTGTCACCGATAGCGTGGCAATCGGGCCACTGGCCACCACAACTGGCTGCGGCTGATAGGGATTCGCGCGACCGATCGCGATGGCGTCGGAGAGCCACGAGACCGCCAGACCCGCCATGGCATGTCCAAGAGGGCTAGGCATCGGGATCAACGGTAGCAATCCCTGCCAGCTTCAGGCAAATCAAAGGTGGTAGGAAATTCTATTCACAAGACCAATGGCGAAAGTCATATACTCTGTAAGTGCTTGATAAATAATAGCTAATGAGTCACACTCGTCTTGCTTTCGCTTGACTTCTCGCGTGGCACGATCCTAGTATAGGGGACACTTGCACGCCTCGATCAAGGAGTTTTCATGCCTGTTGACGAACGCACCGAGCGCACCAAGGCCCTGGATGTCGCCGTTGGGCAAATCGAGAAACAATTCGGCAAGGGATCGATCATGCGGCTGGGGGGCAAGGGGGCCATCCAGCCTGTTGATGTGATTCCGACAGGAGCCATCAGCCTCGACTATGCCTTGGGTATCGGTGGGATGCCCCGAGGGCGGGTCATCGAAATCTACGGTCCCGAGGCGTCTGGCAAAACGACACTGGCGCTTCAGGTGATCGCCCAGGCACAGAAGCTGGGCGGCATGGCCGCCTTTGTCGATGCGGAACACGCGTTGGATGCGAAATACGCCTCCAAGCTGGGTGTGGTCCTCGAGGACTTGCTCGTGTCCCAACCCGACAACGGAGAACAGGCACTGGAAATCGTCGAGGTCCTGGTGCGTTCGGGCGGCGTCGACGTGGTGGTGGTGGACTCGGTGGCCGCCCTGGTGCCGAGGGCGGAAATCGAGGGCGAGATGGGCGAGGCGCAGATGGGGCTGCAGGCCCGCCTCATGTCGCAAGCGCTGCGCAAGCTGACCGGTGTCGTGTCGAAGTCGCGCACGAGTCTGATCTTCATCAACCAATTGCGCGAGAAGATCGGCGTGATGTTCGGCAACCCCGAAACCACGACCGGTGGACGCGCGCTGAAGTTCTATGCGTCGGTGCGGGTGGACATCCGCCGGATCGGCACCATCAAGGACGGCGAGGTCGTGGTTGGCGGGCGGACGCGCGTGAAGGTCGTGAAAAACAAGATGGCGCCGCCCTTCCGGGAGGCCGAGTTCGACATCCTGTATGGCGAGGGTATCTCGCGGGAAGGCGACGTGCTCGACCTGGCGGTTGACCGCAAAATCGTCGAGAAGAGCGGCACGTGGTTCTCATTTTCCGGTGAACGGCTTGGCCAGGGCCGAGAGAACGCCAAGCAGTTCCTGAAGGAGAATCCCGACATGTGTCAGACCATCGAATCGCGTGTTCGCAAAGAACTCGGGCTGACCAGGGACGCCGAATCGGCGCCGGCAGAAGCGCCCGAGAAGGAGAAGTCCGCACCCGGCCGCAAGTGACGGGGAGCGCGCCGATCGTGACTGCCCCGCGTTGCCCGAGGTATGGACGCATGTTATATTGGCGGTTTGGCGAGCGACACACCTCTTGTGCCGAGGTAGCTCAGTTGGTAGAGCACTTGACTGAAAATCAAGGGGTCCCCAGTTCAAGTCTGGGCCTCGGCACCA
>CAYHRK010000046.1:0-20832 GCA_964358795.1 uncultured Vicinamibacterales bacterium | reverse complement strand
TGCGGTCCACCTTCGCGGCTATTGCCGCTTCGGCGGACAGCCTTCGCGCGCATCGTGAGCGAAGGCTGGTGGGGAGGGGAGGATTCGAACCTCCGAAGGCGCATGGCCGACAGATTTACAGTCTGTTGCATTTGACCGCTCTGCAACCTCCCCGACCGTCCGTCTCCGTGATCCGCGCTTGCCTCACCCCGGCCGTATGACGAATCCGTCGCCAGCCAGACCGATGGAGCTGGCGGAGGGATTTGAACCCACGACCCGCTGATTACAAATCAGCCGCTCTACCGGACTGAGCTACGCCAGCCAGACGAAACCGCAAGCTTAGCACGTTGCATGCCACAGTCGCAACCGAACGGGTCCTTCGTCGGGTACCAGATACGAGCGGCTGGCACTGCACCGTCAGCAACCTGTCGGCCACGCCGGGCAGGAGTACAATCCCTTACTATACCGTGAATAGTGGTGTAGTGCCGCGAGAACCAGCACCGGAGTGCAGCAGGTCGCCAAGCGGGCAGCCTGTGGACTATGGGACACCGGCCCGGCGCTGCCTGGCTGCTTCGAACAGCACGATGGCGGCAGCCACCGATACATTCAGGCTGCCGACGTGGCCGCGCATCGGAATCGAGACCAGACGATCGCACGTCTGACGCACCAGACGCCGAAGGCCTGTTCCCTCCGCTCCCAGAACAATCGCCGACGGCAACGTGAGATCGATCTGGTCGTAGCGATCGGACGCCTCGCCGTCCAGGCCGACAGTCCACACGCCGGACCGCTTCAACTCGCCGATGGCTCGGGCAATATTCACCACGTTGGCTACTCTCACGTACGCGATCGCGCCGGCTGAGGCCTTCGCCGCCGCGCCATCCAAACGCGCGGCATGACGGGTCTGGCGGACCACCCCATCGGCGCCTGCGGCGTCAGCGCTGCGGAGGATCGCACCAAGGTTGTGCGGGTCCTCGATCCCGTCCAGCACGACAATGAGGGGAGTGGCCGCAGCACCCGCCACCAATTCCGCCACGGAATAGTCGGCCGAGTCCTTGAGCTCCGCGATCACGCCTTGATGCACCCCTGCGCCGGCCGCGCGATCCAGTTCGGCGGGTTGTACCAGACGCACAGGAATGCCGGCTTGGCTGGCCAGTACCATGAGTTCGCGCAGGCGATCGGATGCGGACGACGCCACCTGGACATGGATCGCTCGTCCGGCTCGAATGGCCTCGACGACGGGGTTGATGCCGTAGATCAGCACATCAGGAGAATGCAGTCAGAATACAGACAACAAATAGTAGACAGCAGACGGCGTCCAGGCAAGCCACCGGCGGTCGGCTGCACGGCAGACCGCATTCAGGAGGCGTCTTCCAGGACGGCGGCAAACTCGGCCGCGCGTTCGCGGCACCCGCGGATCGGCGTCAGCCCGCATCCAGCCGGCAGCTCAGCACCCGAATCGATGGCCGGCACCGCCAAGTCGAGTTCCGGGCCTCCAGCCTCGCCCGTCAACGCGACGCGAATCGGGTGAAACAGCTGCTTGCCTTTCCGGCCGGTGGCCAGTTTCACTCGACCCGCTGCGGCTCGGAACCGCTCGCGGTCGAGGCGTGGACCGGCAGCCAGCTCTCGGGCGAGCGCCACGATCACGTCTCGCGCGCCCTGCTCATTGAGCACCTCGCGGACATCTGGCCGTGCGATCGCCTCAGAGGGATTGAAGTCGAACACAAAGCGGAGACGGTCGGGAATCTGCTCCAGGCGGTCAACCGATCCGCTGGCCAATGGCACCAGCGACGACACATAAGAACGTGCCACGACATCAACGCCGGGCGGCAGCATCCCGGCCTTCTCGAAGTAGGGCAACGCCAGATCCGCCAGGCGTCCTGGATCGGCCAGCCGAAGGTAGTGGCGGTTGACCCACGCCAGCTTCTCCGGATCAAAGACGGCCGCGCTATGGCTCACGCCCTCCAGCGAGAAACGCCTCGCCAGTTCGGCGGGTGGCAGCAGTTCGTCTCCCCCGCCAGGCGACCAGCCCAGCAACGCCAGGTAGTTGACCAGGGCCTCCGGCAGATAGCCCCTGGCGCGGAATTCGGCCACCGAGGTGGCACCGTGCCGCTTCGACAAAGGCGTGTGATCCGGTCCCAGGACCAGCGCCAGGTGCGCAAACACAGGCGGCTGAAACCCGAATGCTTCGTACAGCAACACCTGCCTGGGCGTATTCGAGATGTGATCCTCGCCGCGGATGACGTGTGTCACCTCCATCAACGCATCATCGATCACCACGGCGAAGTTGTACGCGGGATGACCATCGGATCGCACGAGCACCGGATCGCCAATCACCTCGGTGTTGAAGTGGACCGCGCCTCGCACGGCGTCGTGGAACACGATGTCCCGGTGTTCGGGCACCCGGAAGCGGACCACGGCCTGCTCGCCGGCCTTGATTCGCGTGCGGGCCTGGTCGATCGGCAGGTCCCGGCAGCGGCCGGCGTACTTGGGGGGCTTGCCCGCTTCCAGTGCCGCTCGGCGATCGGCCTCGAGCAGCTCGGTCGGGCAAAAGCAATAGTACGCGTGACCGTGCTCGACGAGCTCGGTGGCGTACGAACGATACAGGTCGAATCGCTCAGACTGCCGGTAGGGGCCCGAGCAACCTCCCACATCGGGGCCCTCGTCCCAGTTCAGGCCCAGCCATCTCAGGTCGTCGAGAATACTGGATTCCGAAGCACGTGACGAGCGCTCCACATCGGTGTCCTCAATCCTCAAGATGAACGTGCCAGCGCCGCGCGAGGCGAGCAGCCAATTGAAGAGCGCCGTGCGGGCATTGCCCACGTGCAACAGCCCGGTTGGACTCGGCGCAAAACGCACTCGCATCACCGTCTGCGCCTCCATCAGATCTGATCGAACAGCAGCGCCACGGCGTGCACCGCCATGGCGCCGCCGCGGCCAATATCGCCGACACCCTCGTTGGTCTTGCCCTTCACGCCGATGCGGTCGATCGGCACGCCAAGGACGCCGGCCAGGCTGGCGCGCATGGCATCGAGATAGGGGGCCAGCTTGGGCCGCTCGGCGATAATCACGGCATCCACGTTGCCGACGGCAAGCCCGGCGCTTCGCGTCAACTCGACCGCGTGCCGAAGCATGTCGAGACTGTTGGCTCCCTTCCAGCGAGGATCGGTGTCCGGAAAATGACGGCCGATATCCCCGAGGCCGGCCGCCCCGAGTATCGCGTCGGTCAACGCGTGCGCCAACACATCGGCGTCGGAATGTCCGGCCAGTCCCATGTCGTGGGGCACGGTCACCCCGCCCAGAATCAACGGACGCCCGGCCACCAGCGTGTGAAGGTCGTAGCCGGTTCCAATCCGCATGCGCGGCGGCTCGTTGATGCCGCACAGAGCCCGCGCCACGGTCAAGTCGCTCATCGTGGTGATCTTCATGTTCGAGGCTTCACCTGCGACCAGGCGCACGGGAAAGCCGGCTGCCTCAACCAGCGCGGCTTCGTCGGTGGCGGTGGCGCCGGCGGCGGCCCCCGCCAGGGCTGCGCGCAGCACACTGGTCCGAAATGCCTGAGGAGTCTGCGCTAGAAACACCCGCTGGCGCGGCACCGTGCGATCCACGATCGGATTGGTTAGCGCCGCGCCCTCCGCCACCAGCTTGATGGTGTCGCTGGCCGGCAGCGCGGCCAGCGCGGCACCCGACTCGGCCGCGGCGGCAATCGTGCGGGCGATCAGATCGGCGCTGGCCAGGGGACGAGCGGCGTCGTGAATCACGACAATGTCGGCTCGATCCTGGACGGCGGCGAACCCGTTCGCCACCGAATCCTGTCTGCGCGCTCCTCCAGCAACGATGCGCACCGGCTTGCTGCCAGTGTGCAGGTAGGCCGGTGGATCGGCGGCCAGGTCGTCGGGCAGGACGACCACGACTTCGTCCACCTGCGGATGGAGGGCACACAGCTCAAAGGACCGCTGGAGGATCGTCTTGCCGCGCAGCGTCAGCAACTGCTTGGGGAGCGCGGCGCCAAGGCGTGCGCCTCGTCCACCGGCCGCGATGATGGCCGCCACGTGCATGTCAACAATTCCCGCGTCTACAGATCGTTTGTGGACGACATCCACGGAAAGGCACAAGTTCTTCGTCACCCCCGCGGAAGCGGGGGTCCAGTCCTGGATTCCCGCCTTCGCGGGAATGACGGAGTAGCAGTGCCCCTCCCGGCACCGACCACCCGCGAGCAGACTCGGCCATGTGAGGCCTGGCAGCCCGTGGTGCACGTCCGACTCCAACGATCAGTTCAATGGCCATGTGCCTGCCGCGCGTTCTTCGGCCTCGACCTGGCCGGCGATGATGTCGTGCACGTGAATCGCCAGACGACGCGCCGCTTTGATGCTGGTCTGCCAGGTGCCATCCGTCGTGGTGACAGGATGATGCACCGTCAGATGCGCCGAGCCCGGGCAGGTCATCAGCCGTCCCTTGCGCATGACGAACCTGGTGCCAACCACCGAGATCGGTACCACCGGAAGCCCGGCCTCGATCGCCAGGAGGAAACTACCCGCCTTGAAGCGTCCCACGGTCCCATTCGCACTGCGGGAACCTTCCGGGAAGATGATGAGCGAGAGTCCCTGTTGGAGCAATTCACGCCAGCGCAGCAGGATGCCTGCACGATCCGGGTATCTGCGATCGACCAGCAGATGACCGGTACGCCGGAGGTGCCAACCCAGGAACGGGAACAATCCCAGCGATTCCTTGGCGATGATGCGCAGCTGAAACGGCAGCGCGTTGAACAGCACCGGAATGTCGTAGATGCTCTGGTGGTTCGACACGAACACGTAGGTCGTACCGCGCGTCAGGTGCTCCAGGCCTTGTACCCGGACAGCGACGCCTGTGGTCGCCAGGATCAGCCACGACCACATCCTGGCGCACGCGTGGGCAACATGGCCCTTCCGCTCGAACAGGCTCGATCCGATCGACAGCGTACCGAGCACCATCGTGTAGACGGCAATCGCCGGTATCAGAAAGAAGACCGTGCGCCACCAGTGAAACGACGGGATTCTCACTGGCTGCCGGGCCCGGCGGCAGGTTGCGGCGCCGTTCTCGGCCGCCGTGCGGGATCCTCGCGCTCAATCGGCGGAGCGGGCATGGCACCTGCCTCGATGAAACGGCCGAAGATCATCTTGCCAGCCGTCGTCTGAAGCACGCTGGTAACGGCGATGTCGATGGTCTTGCTGATCATCTTGCGCGCATTGTCGACGACCACCATGGTGCCGTCATCCAGATAGGCGACGCCCTGGTTGTACTCCTTGCCTTCCTTCAGGATGAACACCTTCATGATCTCGCCAGGCAGCACCACCGGCTTCAACGCGTTGGCGAGTTCGTTGATGTTCAGCACCTGCACTCCCCGCAGTTGCGCCACCTTGTTCAGGTTGAAGTCGTTGGTCACGATCTTCCCCTGCAGCGTCCGCGCCAGCTCGATCAGCTTCAAATCCACCTCGCGCACATCGGGATAGTCCAGATCGGAAATCGTCACCTCGACGCCCGACATCTTCTGAACCTTCTGCAGAATGTCGAGCCCGCGCCGGCCGCGGTTGCGGCGCATGGTGTCGCCAGAATCGGCAATCTGCTGCAGCTCCTTCAGCACGAACTGGGGAATCACCATCGTGCCGTCGAGAAAACCGGTTTCGCACAGATCGGCGATGCGGCCGTCAATGATCACGCTGGTGTCGAGCACCTTGTAACGGCGCTCGGGACCCGGAGCCCGAAACAGCGTCATCAGGTGGGCCGGCTCCAGCCACTTGCCGTGGCTCCCGCCAACCACCAGGCCCAGGTAGGGCAGCGTCATGTAGATGAACGTTTCCAGGAACACGACCTGCTGGGTGGGCACGAACCAAGTAAGGGCCGTCGAGAGGACTTTGCCGAACAGCAGGCCGATGGCGGCGCCAAGCAACGCGCCCAGGATGTGCGCGACGCTGGCCAGCCGCAGGCGCCACTCCAGCACGATGGCCAGGACGGCCATCGCGGCGCCGAAGCCGGCGTTGGGCGCGAAGCCCCCTGGAATGGGCGTCATCGTTGACGCCGCGAAGGTGACCCCTGCAAAAAAGAGCAGCCGGACAAGTATGAACCAGGCCATGAGGCCTCCGTATGAGTGCAACTATATAGGCGGAACAGGATTACGCAAGCAGTTGTTCGATTGCCTCCTGAATGGTGCGAACGCCGATCAGGTCGCAGTCGGCGCTGGCCAGACCCGGATCGGCTGGATCCACGTTGGCTGCGGGCATCACGCAGCGCGTAAATCCCATCTGGGAGGCCTCCTTCACCCGGCGCGCGGCCTGGGTGACGGCTCGAACCTCGCCGCCCAGGCCCACTTCGCCGAACATGGCCGTGCCCTCGCGAACCGCCCTGTTTCGCGCGCTGGATGCCACAGCCGCGATCACCGCCAGATCCTCGGCGGGCTCGTCGACGCTGATCCCACCCGCCAGATTGGCAAAGACATCGTCGCCGCCCAGGTGGAAGCCGGCGCGCTTCTCGAGCACGGCCAGCAGTAGCGACAGGCGGTTCTGGTCGAGGCCCACGGCCGTCCGTTTGGCGTAGCCGAACGTGCTGGTGCTGACCAGCGCCTGCACTTCCACCAGCAGCGGCCGCGATCCCTCGATGCAGCACAGCACGGCCGAGCCTGGCGTGCCGGCCGGTCGCTCGGCCAGGAACAGCGCCGATGGATTGGGTACCATCCGCAATCCGGCCGATGTCATTTCGAAGACGCCCAGTTCGCTGACCGCGCCGAACCGGTTCTTCGCCGCACGCACGATTCGGTGCGCGTGGTGGCGTTCACCCTCGAAGTAGAGCACGGTATCGACGATGTGCTCGAGGCTCTTGGGACCGGCCAGGCTGCCTTCCTTGGTGACGTGGCCCACGAGGAAGATCGGCACATTCTGGGCCTTGGCGGCAAACAGCAACTGGGTCGCGGCTTCACGCACCTGGCCGATGCTGCCGGGCGCAGACTGCATCTTCATCGAGAATACCGTCTGGATCGAATCGACCACCACCAGTGCGGGTTTGATGCGCGCCATCTCCTCGAGCACACGCTCCAGGCACGTTTCCGCCAGAAGGTAGAGCGGAGCCGAGCCCACGCCGAGGCGCTCGCCGCGCAGCTTCACCTGGTGCTCGGACTCTTCCCCTGAACTGTAGAGGACCGGCCCTGTGTGCGTCGCCATGAACGCCGCGGTTTGCAGCAGCAGCGTGGACTTGCCAATGCCGGGTTCCCCGCCCAGCAGCACCAGTGAACCGGGCACCACGCCACCGCCGAGCACGCGATCGAATTCGTCGATGCCGGTGGTGAGGCGCGCAGACTGGCTGAGTTCGATTTCCCCGTACAGCTTCGCCCCACCGCCGGGTGAGGACACATACCGATGCGGGGCCGCCGGCACCGGGTCGGCAGTCGTGCGCTCCTCGACCAGCGAGTTCCAGGCGCCGCATTCCGGGCAGCGTCCCAGCCATTTCTGGGACTGCCCCCCGCATTCCTGACACGCGAAGATGGTTGTTGGCGGCTTCACAATGTGACGTGTGCTGGCAACCGGGGTCGTCTGGATGTTGCCGCGGCCGTCCGCGGCGTCAGGAGTCAAGTGCCTGTGTGATTATAGACCCGCTGGATCCGCGTCCCCACCCGGCAGAGCAACTCGTATGGGATGGAGCGGATCACGCAGGCCGTTTCCACTCGAGATTCTCGAAGCGCGTGTACTCCCTGACAAACGCCAGCTTGACCGAACCGGTCGGGCCATTGCGCTGCTTGGCCATGATCAGTTCGGCGACGCCCTGGTTTTCCTCCGTCGCCTCGTACATGTCTTCGCGATAGATCATGATGACCACGTCGGCGTCCTGTTCGAGGGCGCCCGACTCCCGCAGGTCGGACAGCTGCGGTCGCTTGCCAGGGCGGTTCTCGGGCGCGCGGCTCAACTGCGACAGCACCACCACCGGCACGCTCAGTTCCTTGGCGAGCCCTTTCAGACCGCGGGACACCGACGCCAGCTCGGTCACGCGGTTCTCGAACCGGCCGCGTCCCTGCATCAGCTGGATGTAGTCGATGATGACCAGATCGAGATCGTGTTCGGCTTTGAGCCGGCGGCACTTCGCCCGCATCTCGAGCACACCGATGGACGCGGTATCGTCGATGAAAATGCGCGTACGGCTCAGCCGGTCCATGGCCTGCGTCAGCTTCGGCCAGTCCCGTTCGCCGAGAAAGCCTGTGCGCAGCCGGTGCGAATCGATGCCCGCCTCTGAGGTCAGCATGCGCAGGAACAACTGTTCCTTCGACATCTCAAGACTGAAAAATCCGACCGTCATCTCGGTCTTGGTGCCCACGTGCTGGGCGATGTTCAGGACCAGGCTGGTCTTGCCCATCGACGGCCGAGCCGCCACGATGATCAGGTCGGACGGCTGCAGACCGGCCATCATCTCGTCGAGCTCGATGAACCCTGTCGGTACGCCCGTAATGAGCTGCTTCCGGGCATGGGCCTGCTCCACGGCGGCGAAGCTGGCGCCGGCCAAGTCGGCCATCGACATGAATCCGCCGTGAATGGATCCTTCGGCGATCGAGAAAATCTCGCGCTCGGCCTCGTCGATAATCGTGCCGGCATCCTCCTCGGTGGCGTAGGCGGTCGCCAGGATCCGGTTGGCCGAGTGGATCAGGTGGCGCAGCGTCGACTTCTCCTTGACGATCCGGGCGTAGTCGCCGACGTTCACGCCGTGTGGCAGCCCGTCGACCAGCGACGCGATGTAGGCCGGTCCGCCGACGCGGTCGAGCTCGCCGGACCGCCCCAGTTCGTCTTTCAGCGTGATGAAATCGATGGCCTGGCTGTGCTCCATCAACGCCAGCATCTTTCTGAAGATGCGCTGGTGAGCGTCGCGGAAGAAGTCGCCGTCCTTGAGGAACTCCACGGCCTGGTGAACGGCCTCGGCGTCGAGCAGTATCGCGCCAAGAACCGCACGTTCGGCTTCCAGGTTGTGGGGCAGTAGGCGTTCGACGCTGGGATCGGCCATGATGCGGGTCCGGGGGGTGAGAGTACTGCACGTCCGCGCCGGACGCAAGAACGAAGAAGCCAGAACGAAGAAGCCAGAGGAGCCGCGGCGCGACTCTTCTGGCTTCCGACGGTCCGTGCCGACACCCGCGCGGGGTTATGCCGGCGTCTGCTCCTCGAGCGGGGCTACCCGCACGCGAAGCTGGGCGATCACCTCGCGGTGGAGTTTGACAGGCACCGTGAACTCGCCTACCTGCTTGATGGGTTCGTCCAGCTGGATCTTGCGTTTGTCGATCTCGAACCCCTTGGCGGCCAGATCCTCGGCGATGTCGGCCGACGTGACCGACCCGTACAAGGCGTTGTGTTCGCCCACACGGCGGCGCATCAGACATTCGGCATGCGTCATCCGCACGGCCAGCGCCTCGGCGCCCGACTTCTCGGCGGCCTCCTGCACGTCGGCGATCTTCCGCTGGCGCTCGACCACTTTCATGTTGGCCGGTGTGGCGTGCAGCGCCAGCTTGCGCGGCAACAGGTAGTTGCGCGCGTAGCCGGCGGCGACTTTCACCACCTCGCCGGGCCGGCCCAGGTTTTCAACGTGTTCACGAAGAATGACTTCCATGGCAACCTACCTAGTCTGTCGCGTAGGGCAGCAGGGCCAGCTGCCGCGCCCGCTTGATGGCCGTCTGCAGCTTCCGCTGGTGCATGGCGCACACGCCCGAGATTCGGCGCGGCAGGATTTTCGCCCGCTCCGGAACAAACGGGATCAACATTTTCGCGTCTTTGTAGTCGATGTAATCGACCTTGTCCGTACAGAACTTGCAGACCTTGCGGCGGCGGAACATCGGCCGCCGCTGTCCGCCTTTGTCGGCTCCTCGCGCTGATGATCCGCGGCCTTTGGGGCCCGCGCCCTGACCCGTCCGTCGTTCGTTGAACATCGCTATACCTCCGCCCCGCTGGCCGCGTCATCATCCCTGCCATCGTCGTCGGACGAAGACCGCCGGCTCCCGAGCGGCGGCAACCCGCGGTCGATGCGGCGCTGCACTTCGGCCTGCCGCCGGGCGCGCGTCCGCTCGGCCAGGCGCAGTTCCTCGTCAACGCGCACGATCAGTTGTCGGATGACGATGTCGCTGACCTTCAAGCGGCGATCCAGTTCCTTGGTCAACTCGCCGGTGCCATTGAACACCTCGAGCACGTAAGTGCCCTCGCGGTGCTTGCCGATCTTGAACGCCAGCCGACGGCGTCCCCAGGTTTCCGTCCGCACCATCTCGCCGTGCAAGCGAGCCACGATCGATTCGACCTGCGTGTGCAGATCGGCGATCGCCTGCTCGGTCGCGTCGGGCGACACGATGTAGACAAGTTCGTACAGTCTCGTTTCACTCATGCATGCTCCTTCTGGACATGACGGCCGCCCCGTCTGGCGAAGCGGCAAGGAGTCAGGAGGACGATTCACCGTCCCGCCCGGAAGCGGGATCCTCCGCTCGGTTGTACCGGTTCATGGCCGCCTCGATGCCCGACGCAAGGAACGTCTCCACCGCGTCGGCGGCCCGGGCAATCGCTCGACTCACCTCGTCTGCTTCGTCCTGGTCGAACCGCGTGAGCACGTGGTCCGCCAGATCGCGCTGCGGGTCGCCGCGTCCGACGCCCACCCGCAGCCGGGGGAAGGCCTCGCTGCCGAGGCACGCGATGATCGAGCGGAAGCCGTTATGGCCACCCGCCGATCCCCCACTTCGTAATCGCAGCCGCCCAAGCGGCAGGTTCACATCGTCGGCCACCACGAGGATGTCGGCCGCGTCCACCTTGAAAAACTGCGCCAGCCCCGCCACCGCCTCGCCGCTCGCGTTCATCAGCGTCAGCGGCTTCACGACCAGCCACGACGCATCCGGCCCGTGGCCGACCCGCGCGGTGAGGGCGTTGGCCCGGCCATGTTCGAACGTCGCGCCAGTCCGACGTGCCAGGTCGTCGGCGACGGCAAACCCGATGTTGTGCCGCGTCTCGTGGTAGCGGCGTCCCGGGTTGCCAAGGCCGACGATAAGCTTCACGGCTGGTGCGCCGCGCGGCTAGGCCGCGACTAGTCCTCGTCCGCCTTCTCGGTCTTGCCCTTCTTGATCACCTCGGGCTCGGCCGGCGTGCCCGGCGTAGCGACCACAGCCGCCGCGTCGGCGGCCACCGGCTCGACGACCAGGCGTGGTGTCACCACGTGCACCAGCATGATGTCGGGCTCGCTCTTCGGTTTCCACTTCGGGTTGGTGGCGACATCGCGCAGCCGCACAGACTGACCGAGCATCAGTTCGGTGACGTCAATCTCGATGTGCTCCGGGATATCGGCCGGGAGACACTCGATTTCGATCTCACGATGGACGAAGTCGAGCAATCCGCCCTGTTGCTTCACGCCCTTCGGCTCGCCTTTCACGACGATCTGCACCGTCACGGTGAGCAGTTTGTCCATCGCGATGCGATAGAAGTCGGCGTGCAGCAGTTTGCTGGTGACCGGGTCGATCTGGTATTCGCGCACCAGCACGCGCACGTTCTCGTCTCCCACCTTGAGGCCGATCAGGGTGTTGACACCCGAGTCGGAGTGGAGAATGCCCGACAACGTCTTGGGATCCACCGCGATCGGTGTGGCTTTCCGGACACCGCCCGCCGCCGGCCCACCGTAGAGCACCGCCGGGATATGACCCTTCGCGCGAAGCCGGCGGGCCTCATTCTTGCCAAACGACTCACGCGTCACCGCTTCCAGTCTTGCGTCCATACCTTCAATCCTTTACACGAACAGCTTCGACACCGACGTTTCCTCGTGAATGCTGCGAATCGCCTGACCGAGAAGCCGGGCCACCGACAACGTCACGATCTTCTTGCAGTTCGCCCGCTCACCGGTCAGCGGAATCGTGTTGGTCACAATCAGTTTCTCGATGACCGACTGTTCGATTCGCCCAATGGCCGGGCCTGACAGTAATCCGTGCACCGCGCACGCCCAGACGCGCGCCGCGCCGCTTTCCATGAGCGCCTGGGCCGCGTTGACCATGGTACCGGCGGTATCCACGATGTCGTCCTGAATGATACAGGTCCGGCCCGACACCTCGCCGATCACATTCATCACTTCGGGATGGCCGTCTACCGGCGACCGGCGCTTGTCGATGATGGCCAGCTCGGCGTCCAGCCGCTTGGCGTAGGCCCGCGCGCGTTCGGCGCCACCAGCATCTGGCGACACGATCGTGATGTCCCGAAACTGCTGCCGCGCCAAATGATCGATGATGACGGGTGCCGCAAACAGATGATCCACGGGAATATCAAAAAACGCCTGGATCTGCGCCTTGTGCAGGTCCATCGTCAACACGCGATGGGTGCCGGCCGCGCTCAGGATGTTGGCGACGAGCTTGGCCGAGATCGGCACGCGTGGCTTGTCCTTACGATCCTGGCGCGCGTAGCCGTAGTACGGAATCACGGCGGTGATCCGCGCGGCCGACGACCTCCGGAACGCGTCGATCATGACCAGCATTTCCATGATGTGCTGGTCCACCGGCGGGCAGGTCGGCTGCACAAGAAAGACGTCGGTTCCGCGAATATTCTCGTCAATCTGAAACGACACCTCGGTGTCGGGGAAACGGCGCAGCTTGGACTGTCCGAGCGGCACACCAAGGAAGTCCGCAATCTCCCGAGCCAGCTCAGGATGCGCACTGCCCGAAAAGATCTTCATCTCGGCGTAGCCTATCGGCATCGGCGCGTTCCCCGACAGAGATGGCTGGGGCGGAAGGATTCGAACCTTCGGATGCGGGATCCAAAGTCCCGTGCCTTACCAGCTTGGCGACGCCCCATCACGCTTGCGACGCCAGAACGCCGCGTGCACCCCGGCTTCTGGGCTCTTCGTCGCGACCCACTGGCGAGGGATGACCGCTAGGCATGGCGCGGCGACGCTGACGCAAACAAAAAGTGTATACGATGCGCGCCGATCGGCACAAGTCCAAGCGGCGCGCAGGGGCGCCTCGGGGTGTCCCGATCCGAGACACTAGCGCCGTGCCCGCAGACCACCGGTGGCGGCCCGGCGGTCGATCGTGCGGGTCACGATGGCGATCGAGCCTGCTCCCGCCACGGCCACTGCGGCGCGGCGAGCCCGGAAGGCGGAGCCGAAGAGGCCAAAGACGGCGGACCCGCTGCCGGTCATGGCTGCGGCGCACGCACCGTGATCCGACAGACTTCGGCGAATGCGGCCGATGTCCGGGTGCCGACGCTCGACGCAATCCTGCAGATCATTGTGAACGAGCAGCGTACGGCCAGGCCATCCGGCGATCGTCTGACGCGACCCGGCGGCTGTCGTAGAGGGACCGGCGTCGTGATCACACCACCGATAGGCGTCAGCCGTTGCCACGCCGAATCCAGGCCACGCCAGCACAACCCAGTGCGGCATCAGGTCCGGAAGCGGAAACAGATCGTCGCCGCGTTCAAGGCCCAGAGCTGTGCCGCCGATGAGAAAGAACGGCACATCGGCGCCAATCGACGCCGCCACGGGGCCGAGATCGACGTGACGCCGGCCGGCCCAGAGCCAGGACAGCGCGACAAGCGCCGCGGCGGCATCGGCGCTGCCGCCGCCTAACCCTGCCTGCACGGGAATCTGCTTGGCAATCGCGACCGCAGCGCCGCGGGGTTGGCCATCCCGCCCGAGCGCCCGCCACAGGCTCTCGGCCGCGCGCCAGACCAGGTTCCTCTCGTCCACCGGGATCTGTTCGTCGTCGCACCGAATGATGAATGGCCCCTTGCGAACAGTACATGTCAAGGTGTCATGAAGCGCCAACGACTGAAAGACCGTCTGCAGGTCGTGGTACCCATCGGGCCGCGTGCCGCGGATATGCAGCGCGAGATTGATCTTGGCATGCGCCCGAACGCGGACCTGACGTGCCCCCACCATCATCGGCTCCTGGTATCGGCAAGCGGACCCGATTGGCGCAGTTCCTCAATCGTCATCGGCACCGCGTCGGGCGGCACGCGCAGACTGAACGCTTCGGCATCAATCGGCACGTTGGTCTCGCGCTGGGAGACACGCAAGGTGAGCTCGGTGGCCAGTCCGCCCGTGTTACCGGGGTCGAGGGCCTGCCACACCCGGACGATCGCGGGAAACCCGGCTGAGAACTCGCCGTACGACACGGTCCACCGAGCGGCGCCCGGTTCCCCGCCCGTCGCGAACTGCCTGCCTCCAACCACGAGCCACCGTTGACGCTGGTCCTGCAGCAGTGCTTCTACGTCATCGCCCAGTGCCAGCGTGCCCCAGCCAGACGGGAAGCGCCTGGCTTGCGTGGCGGTCGGCCGGGGGTTGGAGATCAGACAACCCGAGACGAGCGCCAGCAAGTCGCTGGCGTCGCGGCGAAGACCCGTCAGCGCTTCGAACACCTCGTCGACCGGCGCGTCGCGAAGCACCCGGCGATCGCGCGGCAGCAGCAGCATGGTTCTGTTCTCGCGGCCAGCCAGGATGAAGATGGGGGCGCCAAACGGAGCGGGTGCTTCCAGCCGCAGCGAACCCGGAAGCGAGAAACCCGCCAGCACCCGGCCGCGGATCTTCCGCAGTCCGGCGTGGCCGCTGACGCTGATTTCGGCCGTCAACGTGCGCACGCCACGGCAGGCGACCGACGCGGCATCGTACCCTTCAGCCACCTCCGGTGCGGGAACGCCGGTACCGCCCGGGAATACCAGATGGGGAGCCGCGCACGCGGCGGAGAGCAAGACCAGCGTGCACGCCAGAACGCGGGCCGTCATGGTACGGTCACTTCCGGCCGGTCTGGGCCTGAGCGTCGCGAATCTTGCGCTCGATCTTGGCGCGATCGATCAGTTCACCGTCCCCCGCCAGCGATCGGCGCCAGGCCTCGATCGCGTCTGCCAGTTTGCCCTGCTTCAAGAGCACCTCGCCCCAGTGATCCTGCACGACCGAATCCTTTGGCAGTTGCTCGGCAGCCCTGCGCAGATTCACTTCGGCCAAATCGACCTGATTGAGCTTGAGGAATGCCCAGCCCAGGCTGTCGAGATAGGCGCCATTGTGCGGATCGATGTCGACCGCGCGCTTGATGAAGGCCACCGCTTCCTGCATACGGTCGTTGCGTTCCACGAGCGTGTAGCCGAGGTAGTTGAGCGCCGGCGCGTGGGCCGGATTGCGGGTGATGACCTGGCGAAACACCTTCTCGGCTGCGTCGTATTGCTTCTGCCGCTCGAGCATGGCGCCCAACTGGAACAGCACGCCCATGTCGTCCGGGAACCGTGTCTGGGCTGCCCTCAATACGGTTGCGGCTTCCGCGTAGCGGTGATCGGAGGCGTAGTACTCCGAGAGCACCTGCACACCACGAGAATCGTCGCCCGGCGTATCGGCCAGCGGCTTCAACACCGCGACCCCTTCGTCGAACTTGCCCAAGCCGCGCAGCGCGTCGGCTTCGAGACGCGCCAGGCTGAGGTCGCTATGGTTGGCGGCTCTGAGCGCGCGGACGGCGTCGAGCGCCCTGTCGAATTTCTTCGCAGACACCAGCGCCTGCGCGAGATAGGTCTTCTGCGACACGTCGCCAGGATCGAGCGCCAGTGCCTGTTCGAAGGCCGGCACCGCCTGATCGCTGCGGCCCAGTTCCAGGTACGCGAATCCGAGGTGCGTCAGGATCAGCGCCATGTCGGATTCACGTCCGGGCCGGGGTTTGGCGGCGATCGGCTCGAGTGCTTCGACAATGCGTGCGTACTCACGCCGCTCTTCGAGCACCTGCGCCAGCGCGTGCGCCCCCCAGGTGCTGGACGGATCGATGGTCAGCAGGCGACGGGCCGTGCGTTCCGATCCGTCGAGATCCTCCAGTTCGCGCTGCGCCCGGGCCAACAGGTACAGCGGCCATCCCGACGTGGGATTGGCGGTCGTCACCGACACCAGCAGGTCCCGCGCCCGCGTGGCATTGGATTCCCCTCCCGCGCTCAGCAGCGAGGAGGCAAGACGGGTCTTCAAGTCCGTGTCGCGTGGGTTCAGCTCGGACGCCTTCGAGTAGGCGTTGGCCGCCTCGGGCCAACGCTTCTCGCGTTCGTAGGCTTCGCCGAGCACGCCATAGAACGACGGCTGTTCATCCACCGCGTCTTTCAAGAGGGCAATGGCGTCGCTGGATCGCCCGGCGGCCGAATACGCCTGCGCCAGCAGGGCCACGGCTTGTGGCAGACCTGGTTCGTCGGTCAGCAGCTGGCGTAGCACCACGATCGCCTTGTCGTACGCATTCGCCCGCATGTGGAGACGCCCGAGCATCAGACGAACGCCGGCCGCCATGTCCAGCCGCGAATCGGCCAGAGATTTTTCGAGGTGCTCCACCGCCTGCTGCGCGTTGCTGGCGCCGGACCCGCTGGCGGCGGGGGCATTGCCCTGGTCATGCTCTGCCCGCTCGGCGTAGATCGAACCGAGGATGCGATGCGCTTCGCCGTTGGCCGGATCGATCTTCAACGCCGACAAGGCGGTGTCGATGGCCTCGATCTCGCGGTTCTGCCGCATGAACAGACCCGCCAGTTCCGTGGGGAGATCGGCGGATGAAGGGTCCAGTTCCATGGCGCGCCGAAACGCCTTGATCGCGCCGTCCACCTCGCCCTCGTCTTCCAGCCGGCGCCCCAGGACAAACTGGTAGTACGCATCGGCGACGGGATCTCCGGCCGCCGCAGTTGAGGGTGTCGGCGCCTGCGGGCGAATCTGGGGAGGCAGGCCTTTGCCCGGTTGGCTCGCCATGCCCGCCTGCGGGACCGCGAAGAGTACAGCACTGAGGATCAGGTGGATCACGTTTCGATTGTTTCACAAACGCCGGCACCTGTCAGCACGAGGGCGCGCGTCCTCTGTTATAGTGACGTGAGAAGGAGACCAACGTGCCTGTCAGTCCTGAACTGCTGGAAATCCTGGTGTGCCCGGCCTGCAAAACGGAGCCCGTGGTGCCGGTCGACGACGGTGCGGGCCTCAAGTGCGGCCAGTGCCGGCGCGTGTATCCGGTCAAGGACGACATCCCCGTGATGCTCATCGACGAGGCCAGAATCGACGGCGAGCCGAAGCACGGGTGAGGCCTCGCCCTGAATATTCTGCTGATCCGCCTGCGACTGATCGGCGATGTGGTGCTCACCACGCCGGTCATTCGCGCCCTGCGGCGGGCACTCCCGCAAGCCCGATTGACCTATCTGGTCGAGCCGCAGGCCGCACCGGTTGTGGCGGGTAATCCCCATCTCGACCACGTCGTCGTCGCCCCGCTGTTGAGTGGCTTTGCGCGCCTGCGCCAGGACGTTCAGCTCGCCAGGCGGCTTCGACGCGAGCGCTTTGATGTGGCGGTCGATTTTCACGGCGGCCCTCGCAGTTCGTGGATGGCGCTGGCATGCGGCGCGCCGGTGCGCGTCGGATACACCGTAGCCGGTCGAAGCTGGATGTATACGAAACTGGTCGACCGGCCACGAGGTCATCGAGCCCGACATTCGGTCGAGAATCAGTGGGATCTTGTGGATGCCCTCCTGCCTGGGCAGGCGAGGCCGACGCCGGTGTCCGACCCGGTTGAGATGCCGGATGATCCGGCCGCCTCCCGCCGCATCGGCGAGCGGTTGGCGAGGTGGGGCTTCGATTCGGGGCACCAGTATGCCGTGGTGCACGTCGGAGCCGGCAACGAGTTCCGGCGGTGGCCGGAGGAGGCCTTTGCGCAGGTGATCGCGACTGTCGCCTCGGCGGGACCGAATCGGCGTATCATCCTGACCACGGGGCCCGCCCAGGCCGAAAGGGCCGATACGGTTCGGCTCCTGGCCACGGCCAAAGGCCTGCCGGCCGGCGTGGTGGTGACGGCCTGCGATCTGGGCCTGGCCGAGTTGCGAAGCCTGATCGACCGCGCCGCCGTGTTCGTGGGTGGAGACAGTGGGCCGGCGCATATTGCCGCGACCACCAGGACACCCATGGTGGTGATGTACGGCCCGACCACCGACACGGTCTGGGGTCCGTGGCGCGATCCGGCCCGACCGACGATCATTGTCGACGCAGGACCGCTGCCCTGCCGCCCGTGCGATCAACGCCGGTGCGAGCCGGGCGATTTCCGGTGCCTGGGCCGAATAGAACCGGCCCGCGTGGCGGCGGCCACGGAGCGCGCCATCGAGAGCGGCCGCCTCAGGCAGCCGGTGTAGCTTATGACACGATTTCGTCTCGAGCAGGTTGCCGTCTGGTCGCTCTACCTCTTTGTAGGCGCGTTGCAGCTTTCGATCTTTGCGGCGCAAGTCCTGCTGACGGTGGTGGCCGTCTGTTGGATCGGGCTGCTGATCACGTCGCGTGTGCGGTTCGAGGCGCCGGCGTTCTTCACGCCGTTGATGCTGTACGGCGTGCTCACGCTGGTGGCGACCGCGTTCTCGGTCGAGCCCTGGACCAGTCTACGGGACGACAAGCAGTTGCTCCTGTATGTGGTTGTGCCGGCGGCCACCTATGCCATCGCCCGTGGGTCGCGCGCTCGGACGGCTGTGACCGTCATCATTACAGTCGGAGCCGCTAGCGCTGTGGTTGGGCTCATCCAATACGGGGTGCTGCACTACAACAACCTGGGTCAGCGTCCACAAGGCCCCTTCGGGCACTACATGACGTACGCGGGCGTGCTGATGATGGTGGGCACGGCGGCGGCGGCGCGGGTGTTTTTCGACACGCGCGACCGCATGTGGCCGGCCATTGTCCTGCCCGCGTTGCTGGCAGCGCTGGTGCTCACCTTTACCAGGAGCGCGTGGGTCGGTGCCAGCGCCGCGCTCGCCTTGCTGTTGGTGATGAGGGATTTCCGGCTGGTCGGCGCATTGCCGGTGCTGGTGGCGCTGTTCGTCGCCCTCGCGCCGCCCCAGGTCACCGAGCGGTTCTACTCGATGTTCGACCTGCGCGATCCGACCAATCGGGATCGCGTGGCCATGCTGCACGAAGGTGTGCGCATGATCGGCGCCGATCCGCTGACCGGCATGGGCCCGAACATGGTTGAGCGGATGTATGTTCGCTACCGGGACACCGATGCGGTCGAGCGTGTGAACCCGCACCTGCACAACGTGCCGATGCAGATCGCCGCTGAGCGGGGCGTCCCCGCGCTGGCCGCCTGGTTGTGGTTCGTCGGATCGGCCATCGCCGGACTTGCGGCGCTCTGGCGCGAAGGCCGCCAGAAATCGTTGGTGGCCACCGGCCTCGGGGCTATAGCGGGCATGCTCGCGGCGGGGATGTTCGAACACAACTTCGGCAATTCGATATTCCTGATGCTGTTCCTGGTGCTGATTACCCTCCCGTTTGCCGCCACGCGCGGCAGCACTCCGGAATCGCCCGGGGCGGCATCGTCCTGACGGAACACCGTGATGTCTTCATCTCCGTTGCAGGCCGATCGCGTGCGAGAGCTGGTGACCCGGTTTGGGTCCGTGTCGGTGCTGATTGTCGGCGACGTGATGCTCGACCAGTTTTCGATCGGTCGCGTCAGCCGGATGTCACCGGAGGCCCCGGTGCCGGTCGTCGAACACGATCGTGACGAGTACCGCATTGGGGGCGCAGGCAACGTGGCTTACAACGTCTGCACGCTCGGCGGCCGTGTGGAGCTGGTGGGGCTGGTCGGTTCCGACGGGTCGGCCGGCATCCTGCGCGCCGAGTTGGCCGCGTCGCTGATTGGATGCTCGGGGCTGGTCACCGATCCCACGCGCCGGACGACCACCAAACAGCGAATCGTCACGACACGCCATCAGCAGGTGGCACGAATCGATTACGAAAGCGACGAGGAGGCAAGCCCGACCATCGAGCGGGCGCTCATCGAGCAGATCGACCGCCACCTGCCACACGTGCAGGCGGTGGTCATTTCAGACTACCTGAAGGGCACCGTCACCCGGCTGCTCGCATCCCATGTCGTCGAGGTGAGCCGTACGCGCGGCGTGCCGGTGCTGATCGATCCCAAGATTCCGCACATCGACTACTACGCCGGCGCCACGCTGGTTACGCCGAATCACCACGAAGCCGAGGTCGCCGCGCACTTGCGCATCAAAACCGACGATGATGCCCGGCGGGCGGGACAGGTGATTATCGGACGGGCGCGATGCGAGAGCGTGCTGATCACCCGCGGCGAGCACGGCATGTCGCTGATTGGACCGTCAACGGAAGCGCACTTTTCGGCCGTGGCAAGAGAGGTGGCCGATGTGACCGGCGCAGGCGACACGGTGATCGCCACCCTGTCGCTCAGCCTCGCCGCTGGCGCCACGCTGCCTGAAGCTGCCCAGCTGGCGAATCACGCCGCTGGCATTGTCGTGGGTCGATTCGGGACCGCCGCCGTCCTTCCGGAAGAGTTGCTCGCAGACTTCGGCGCGCACTGATCATGCCGGTCACGCGCACGTATCTCGAGATGACCAGTCCGGCCGCGTTCAGGCCGGCATGGACCGGCGTCGTTGATGTTCACGTGAACCAGGTTGGAGACTGCCCCGTCTCGTTCTACCGCTACCTGTACACAGAGGTCGGCCGGTCGTATGGCTGGGCTGACCGGCTGGACTGGACCGATGCCGGCATCCGCGCGCATCTCGCGAAGCCTGGTGTGTCGCTGTGGGTGATGTGGGTCCGTCACGCGCCGGCCGGATACTTCGAGCTTCATCGCGAACCCGACGCGTCGGTGGAGATTGCCTACATCGGACTGCTGCCAGACTTCGTCGGACGCGGCTTGGGCAAACATCTGCTCAGCGTTGCCGTGGAGCGGGCCTGGGAGTCCGGCGCATGCCGCCTGTGGCTCCACACGTGTTCACGAGACCATCCCGCCGCCTTGCCGAACTACCTGAAACGTGGATTCTCGCCTTTCAAGACCGAAACCCTCGAACCTCTCATAAACTGTCATTCCCGCGAACGCGGGAATCCAGAGCCTGGACCCCCGCTTTCGCGGGGGTG
>CAYHRK010000045.1:16567-21080 GCA_964358795.1 uncultured Vicinamibacterales bacterium | reverse complement strand
CTCTCCGTTCGTCATTCCCGCGGACGCGGGAATCCAGAGCCTGGACCCCCGCCCCGCATCAAGTGTGGGGCAGGCTTTGCGCGGGGGTGACACTCGGGGCGCGGGGGTGACGAGAAACTTGCTTCATCCGTCGCGATGGCGCGCCAAGAAGGTACCTGGAGCTGCGCCCACGGCCGTCGCGCCTCCCCCGACTAAGGACCCGCAAGGAAGTAACGATGACAGACGTATTTCCTTCCGGGTCCTAACAGGATGGCGAGCAGGCATGCCCGATAAGCCAACCACCCCTCCGAAGTCGCGATCTTCGCCCCGGGCGCTGAAGATCATCAACCTCGTCCGGCCTCACTGGAAGGGTCTCACGCTGGCGTTCGTCGCCGTCCTTGGCGAGACGCTCACGAGCATTCTCGAGCCGTGGCCCATCAAGGTCGTCGTCGACAGCATTCTGCACCCGAAGCCACTGCCGGGGCTCCTGGGCCGCATGGTGACCGGGATCTTCGGCCTGGGCCCGTACGCCGTGCTGAATTTCGCCGTGGCCGCCGTGGCGGGCATTGCGATTGTCGGCGCCGTCAGTGCGTACTTCGAGAAGTACTTGACGACCAGCGTGAGTCAGTGGGTGGGACACGACTTGCGCAAGATGATCTACCACCACATCCAGCGGCTGTCGCTCGCCGAACACGACAAGGCGCGGACCGGCGACATGATCACGCGGGTCACCAGCGACATTGAAGTCATCCAGAGCTTCATCGACTCGGCGCTACTTGGCATCATCGTCAATCTGATGACGCTGGCCGGCATGATCGCGGTGATGTTCTACCTCAACTGGCGTTTCACGCTCATCGCACTGTCGGTGATGCCCGTGCTCTTCGTGGTGGTGTACAGCTACACGGGACGCATCAAGAAAGCCTCGCGGGCGGTGCGCAGGAAAGAGGGCGAACTGCTGTCCGTCGTGGAGGAAGTGCTGACGTCCATCCGTGTCGTCAAGGCCTTCGCCCGGGAAGACTACGAACAGAAGCGATTTGACTCCGAGAGTCTGGCCAACGTCGAGGCCGGCCTGCAGGCCCGAAGCCTCAAGGCCAAGCTGGCGCCGGTGGTCGAGGTGATCGTCGCGATCGGCACCTGTCTGGTGCTGGGCTATGGCGCTCGACTCGCGCTGGACGGACAACTCAGCGCCGGCGTGCTCATCGTTTTTCTTCTTTATCTGGGAAAGATGTACAAGCCCATGCGCGATCTGTCGAAGATGACCGACACCGTCTCGAAGGCGATGGTCGGCTACGAGCGCCTTCAGGAAGTGCTCGATATCGAGAGCCTCGTCTGCGACATGCCCGGCGCACGGCGGGCTCCGAAGTTTAGCGGCCAGATCGAGTTCAACAAGGTCAGCTTCAGCTATGGCGCCGACAAACCGATCATCAAGGATGTCAGCCTCAAGGTCGAAGCGGGACAGGTCGCCGCCATTGTCGGTCCGTCAGGGGCGGGGAAAACGACCATCGTGAGCCTGATTCCGCGATTCTACGATCCGGTGTCTGGACAGGTCGTGATCCAGGGCGCGGACATTCGGCGGTATCAGTTGAAGTCGCTGCGCGACCAGATGAGTTTCGTCCTGCAGGACACGCTGCTCTTCCGCGCGACGATCTGGGAAAACATCGCGTACGGCAAGCCTGGCGCCCCATCCAAAGAGATCAGGCGCGCGGCCGAGTTGGCCAACGCGCACGAATTCATCGACGCGATGCCCGACGGCTACGACACGATGGTCGGTGAGCGCGGGGTCACGCTGTCGGGCGGTCAACGCCAGCGCATTGCGATTGCCCGCGCCGTCATCCGCGACACGCCCATCCTGATTCTTGACGAACCGACGGCCGGTCTGGACGCCGTCTCCGAGAAAGCCGTCATGGAAGCCCTGGACAGATTGATGCACGGTCGCACTTCTGTCGTCATCGCCCACCGTCTTGGCACGATCCGCCACGCCGACGTCATCTTCGTCGTCAAGGACTGCGAACTGGCCGAACAGGGCACGCACGACTCGCTTATGGCCCAGAACGGCGTGTATGCGGAGCTGTACAGAGTCCAAACCCCCGAGGCTGTCACGATCGGCACCGCTCCACCAGTGGCCGCGCCGCCATGATCGTCACCGGGAACGGGCCGGAGGGTCGTGCGACGAGGCGGCGACCTAGACATCGTCTATGGGTTTCATCGAACCAAGTGAAGCAAGCTTCTCGTCACCCCCGCGAAAGCGAGGGTCCAGTCCTGGATTCCCGCCTTCTTGGGCCGCCGTAGCCGAAGGCGAAGGCGCCCGCGGGAATGACGGGATAGCAGTGTCTCTTCCGGCGCCGGCGGCGCGATTCTGGCGCAGGACCGCGATCAGTATCTCGACCTGCCTCCAGGAACCCGGGTCACGATCATCGCCACGTCACCGCGCTACCGCACACCCTAGCGACGACACGCGATGCCGTGCCGAAGCAGCGAAGCTGCAAAGGCGGGACGGCGGGAGCGAGGATGCGTCCTCGCTCTCGCCATGATCCATCGCGCTCACCCGATCCGCTCCGTGCGCCAACCGGCGAGTGTAGGATTCTCGGACAGCACCCTACATTTCTGGTGGTCCGGCGGGTCGTCGCCCGGCCGAATCCAGGCCGTGCAGAGCTCAACAACCCTCATGTGTCCATCGAGATATAGCCGCTTTGCGCACCATGGCACGGCGTGTCTCAGAATGGCACTCCGCTTGCTCCATAGGTGACCGAGGATGGGACACCGATGCTGAAGAACGAGACAGCAACACCCGACACCGGCCACTGGGAACGCCACGTGCGGCTGCTCCGGCACATGGCCCTGGCGGCAGAGACGCGCGATACGTACACGAGCTCGCACCTCGACCGCGTCAGCGCGTACTGCAGGGTGCTGGCCACCGTCATCGGGCTGCCGTCGGGCCGCGTCGACGCCATCGTCGAATCCGCGCCGTTCCACGATATCGGCAAGATCGGGATCCCGGCTTCGATTCTCAGCAACCCCGGCCCGCTGACGGCTGACGAGCGGGCGGTCGTTCAAACACATTGCGCGGCGGGAGCGACACTGCTGTCGGGCACGCCATTGCCCGTGGTGCGGCTTGCCGAACGCATCGCGCTCACCCACCACGAGCGATGGGACGGAAGCGGGTATCCCTGCCGACTCCGTGGTGAGGCCATTCCAATCGAAGGGCGAATCTGCGCGGTGGCCGACGTGCTGGATGCGCTGACGTCCCGACGCTGCTACAAGTCGGCGTGGACGATGATCCAGGCACTGTTCCACATCCTGAGAGGATCCGGCTCGCAGTTCGACCCCGCTCTCGTCGAGGCGGTGATGGACACCAGGGCCGAGCTCAACGGCATCCACCGCACGTTCGCGGACTCCCATCCACCTGGCGGATGGGACGGGCCAGCGACGGTTCTGCGGTTTCCCACCGTGCGGCAAGATACCCGCGATCTATGCGTCGCCCAACCGGCGCACCTGGCGGCCTGATCGGCGCTCGCGGATTCCGTCTCAACGGCGTCTGTTCTCTTGTGCACACGTCCCTGGCCCGGACGCGTGTCATGCTCGGCGCATGGAACCAGGAAAAGCCACCCGCCGGAGGACCATGACCATGCGACGAACCGCATTGAAGTGGTGCGCCATCCTGATGCTGGCCCTAGCGGCCTTGTCGGCCGGCGTCACCGCTCAGCAGAAGCACACCAGCGCTGGGCAGGCCGACGCCGCCACGTTGCCGGAACGGATCTGGCGGGATCCCGGCGACATGGCGTCCCTGGACTTGACGTATGGGCCCGGCGGGAAAGCGCACGCGCCGGACGCGACGGGCACGTTCACGTTCGTCAGGGAGGATCCGCTGGCGACCAGCCCGAAGTTCGAAGTCGTTGACGGGCACGGCGTCGAGTGGAGGGTCAAGTTAGGGCCGGAATCGCAGGCGGAGACGGCGGCGACGCGGTTTCTTTGGGCGGCCGGCTATTTCGCCGACGAAGACTACTACATGGCCGATCTCACCGTGAAGGGACTTCCGACCTTGCGGCGTGGCCAGGCCTTCGTGTCCTCCGGCGGCACCGTCCACGGCGCCCGCCTGGAACGGAAGCGGACCACTGTTAAGAAGCTTGGGGACTGGGACTGGTTCCACAATCCGTTTCTCGGACAGCGGGAACTGAACGGCCTCCGAGTGATGATGGCGCTCTTGAACAACTGGGACCTGAAACAGGACAACAATTCGATCTACGTAGTGGATGGCGAACGCCATTACGCGATCAGCGACGCCGGCGCCACGTTTGGGAAGACGGGCGACAAGATGACGCGATCCAAGGGCGTGCCCAAGCACTATGAAGAGTCGAAGTTCATCGCGAAGGTCACTCCGGATTTCATTGACTTCGTGCTCCACAGCCGTCCCTTGTTCCTGTCGGCCTTCGCGGTCTGCAACTACCGTGAACGCACCAAGATGGAAAAGATCACCAAACACATCCCACGCGCCGACGCAAAATGGCTGGGGCAGAGGCTGTCGGTGTTGACCGAC
>CAYHRK010000045.1:13117-16467 GCA_964358795.1 uncultured Vicinamibacterales bacterium | reverse complement strand
GCTCATCATCGAGCCCGCCGACGGCGTCGCGCCGTTGCTCTCCGCGATCGAGCGCGCCAAGACGAGCGTGGAGATTGCCATCTTCCGCCTTGATCGCAAGGACGTCGAGATGGCGCTCAAGGCGGCAGCCGCGAAGGGCGTCCGGGTAACCGCGCTTATCGCCTTTGCCAACCGCGGCGGCGAAAAACGCCTGCGGCAACTCGAACTACGGTTCCTCGCGGCCGGGATCACCGTGGCGCGCACGTCGGACGACCTCGTCCGGTACCACGGCAAGTACATCCTGATCGATCGCCGCGTCCTGTGCGTCCTCTCGTTCAACTTCACGCGTCTCGATATCGATCGCAGTCGGGGATTCGGAGTCGTCACCAGCCAGCCGAACTGCCTCCAGGAAGCGGCGAATCTGTTCAAGGCTGACTGCACGCGGACCCCGTACGCGCCGAAGGTCGAGACGTTTGTCGTGAGTCCGGCGAACTCCCGGCACGTCCTCGGCACGTTCCTGAAGCGGGCGAGGCAGCAGTTGCTGATCTACGACCCCAACATCTCGGACCGGGAGATGCTGCGAATCCTGCAGGAGCGATCGAAGGCGGGCGTGGAGGTCAAGGTCATCGGCCACGTGACGGGACGGGCCTCGTTCGAGGTGCAGAAACTGGCGGGCGTGCGGCTCCACACGCGCACGATCATCCGCGACCGCCGCCAGGCCTTCGTCGGCAGCCAAAGCCTTCGCGCGGCCGAACTGGACTCGCGCCGTGAAGTTGGCCTCATCATTCAGGACCCGAAGGCCGTGAAGAAGCTGATTGACACATTCGAGTCCGACTGGACCAGGACGATCACCATGAGCGTGCCGATTCCACCAGACGCCGTGGACGCGCCGATCGAGGAGCCGACCGCTGCGTCTCCCAAGGAAGTCGCGAAGGCGGTTGAGGTCTTCACAGACGAGCTGCAGTCGCTCGCCACCACCGTGAAGCAGGCGGTGAGGCAGGCGGTGGAAAAGGCCGGGGAGGACGTGCTCCACGACAAGGATGTCAAGGACACGATGAAGAAAGTCGTCAAGCAGGCGGTGAAAGAGGCCGTCAAGGACGCGGTTCACGACGCCCAAGCAGCCCTGCCGCCGAGGAGTGTCGAATGAGCACGAAGCGTTGGATCCGATGTCGAGGGGTGTCAGGGCTGGTGGCCCTCTCCCTGTGCGTCGTCGCCACCCGGATGCTCGCGGGCCAAGGTGCCGCGCCGAGCACGGAACAGGCCGGCGATGCGGCGGGCTTCAAAGACTTTTCTGTCCGCGTGCAGGCCTACCTCAAGCTGCAGAAGACGGTCGAGTCGAAGCTTCCCGCCCTGAAGCCCACGGATCTGCCGGAAATGATCACGGCGCATCAACAGGCCCTGGCGAGAAAGATCCGGGAGGCAAGGCCGCACGCGAAGGCGGGCGACATTTTCACGTCCGCGGCCCGCGAGGCGTTTCGCCACGCCAGTCGTGCTGCGCTCGAGGGACCAAACTCGGCCAACTCACGCGCGTACATGCAGCCGGACGCGCCCAACCCGGGCATGCGTCTGACGGTGAACGGGATCTACCCCGACACCGAGCCGATCACGGCCCTCTCGCCCGTGCTGTTAGCGGCATTTCCGCCACTGCCCGTCGAGGTCGCCTACCGCATCGTGGGCCGGACGCTGCTCCTGATTGACGTGAAATCGCGGATGGTCGTCGACGTCGCTCGCCGCATCCTGCCCCCGGCATCATAGGAACTGGAGACACGGATGCGACGTCGCGGCGTTCTCTTGCTGATTCTGGCGGCCGTTGTCACGCTGGGCCTGTCGGTCAGCGGCGCGGCTGATTTCGCGTTTCCGCTCCAGGCGAATTCGATTCGTCTGGCCGCGATCGGCGATATGGGCACGGGCGATCAGTTCCAGATCGACGTCGGGCAGCAGATGGTGAAGTCGCGGGCGGTGTTCCCGTTCGAGTTCGTCATCACCCTGGGTGACAACATCTATACGGGCAGCCAGCCGTCCGATTTCGAAAAGGCCTTTACAATGCCCTACAAGTTGCTTCTGGACGCCGGCGTACAGTTCTACGCCACGCTGGGGAACCACGACACGACCAACGAGAGATTCTACAAGCCCTTCAACATGAACGGCGCGAACTACTACACCTTCAAGAAAGGCAACGTGCGCTTCTTTGCGTTGGACAGCACCTACATGGACCGGAAGCAAACGGCGTGGCTCGAAACCCAACTGCGGGACGCCGGCAACGGAGACTGGAAGATCTGTTACTTCCATCACGCGCTCTACTCGTCTGGAAGGTTCCACGGTCCGGCCAAGGACTTGCGGAAGGTGCTCGAACCCTTGTTCGTCAAGTACGGCGTGGATGTGGTGTTTGCCGGCCACGAGCACGTGTACGAGCGGGTGCGTCCGCAGCAGGGCATCTACTACTTCACTGAAGGGGCATCCGGCCAGTTGCGCGCCGGCAATCTGAAGCCCTCGGCGATCACGGCGAAGGGATTCGATACCGATCGCTCGTTCATGATGATCGAAATCGCCGGTGATGAAATGTACTTTCAAACGACGTCGCGCACGGGCGTGGCGGTCGACTCCGGTGTGATTCGCCGCACGATTCGGCCGGCGTCGGGAGGCGTCGCGCATGAGTGACGGTCCCACGGCTGGCGTTGCGGGATGACGCGCATCCCTGGATCGCGCACGGTGCGGGTGTCCAATTCTGAACACCGCATGGCGCGGACGCGTGCGACCATTGTAATATGGGCCCGACGAGCACGAACAGCATGAACACTTTCGATGCGCAGGCGTTTCTCGACTCGGCTGGTGTGGGGAGAGAGATCGTTGCGTATCGGCGATCGGAGACGATCTTCTCGCAGGGCGACGCGGGCGACAGCGTGATCTACATTCAAAAGGGAGGCGTGAAGCTGTCGGTCGTCTCCAAGGCCGGCCGAGAGGCCATCGTCGCGATGCTCGGACCAGGCGACTTCTGCGGCGAGGGATGTCTGGCGGGGCAGTTCGTCCGGATGGCGACCGCGACGACGCTCACGCCGACCACGGCACTCGTGATCGGCAAGGACGAAATGATCCGGGTGCTCCGCGCGGAACACGCGCTGGCGGACCGCTTCATTGCGTACATGCTGAGCAGGAACATTCGCATCGAGGAGGACCTGATCGATCAACTCTTCACCTTGAGCGAGAAACGGCTCGCCCGCGCCCTTCTGCTGCTCGCCCGCTACGGCACGCAGGACAGACCGCACCGAGTCCTGCCCAGGAATTAGCAGGCGACGCTCGCCGACATGATCGGGACGACGCGCTCGCGCGTGAATGTCTTCCTGAAGAAGTTCGAGCGACTCGGGTTCATCGAA
>CAYHRK010000045.1:2116-13017 GCA_964358795.1 uncultured Vicinamibacterales bacterium | reverse complement strand
GGCTGTCGGGTTCGCATATTCTGGCAATGAGGAACGTGGTCGACTTGCTGTTCGGTCTGCTAGGACACCGCTCCAAGCCGAGGGCCGACAAGCCCCTGCGCGACGAGCTCTTGAGCATCGAACGACTGGAAGAGCGGGCGAAGGCCCTCGCCGCCCGCTTCACGGTCGATCCGAGTCCCAGGCGTCTGTCGAGGAGTGTCTTTCCGCGGTTTGAGGAGAACGCTCGCGTCCTGAGCGAGGCGTACCGCACCCTGGCGGACGACGTGCATCGGGGAGAGTTCGTGGCGCCGGCGGGGGAGTGGCTGCTCGACAACTTCCACCTGGTGACGTCCGAAATCCTGGACGTCCGTCGCAGCCTTCCACGAGGCTACTACCGCCAGCTCCCGAAGCTCGCACTGCGGGAACTTGCGGGCCATGCGCGTGTCTACGCTCTGGCCGTCGAGATCATTCGTCACAGCGACAGTCGCCTGGAGCGCCACCAACTCGTACGGTTCTTGAACAGTTACCAGACGGTGGCGCCGCTGACGATCGGCGAACTGTGGGCCTGGCCCAGCATGCTGAAGCTGGCCCTCATCGAGAACCTGCGTCGGCTGGCGCAGGAGATGCTCGACGCCCGCGAGGCGCGGCAGGCAGCCGACGCCTACGTCGCGCGGATCGACTCCACTGGCCAGGCAGCCGCCCCAGCGTTGGCATCTGCGCTCCCTGCCGCCTACCTCGTCCGTCTCCTCGAGCGCGTGCGCGAGTACGGCCTCCGCCTGTCGCCCGTGCGCGCGACCGTGGAGACCCATCTTGCCGCCCAGCAGATGACGCCGGAGGACGCGATTCGGGTCGAGCATCAGCACCAGGCTGCCGCCCAGGTCTCGGTGGCCAACGTCATCACGAGTCTCCGCCTCTGCGCCACGCTCGACTGGAGTCATCACTTCGAGGCCGTCAGCCTGGTCGAGCGCGTGCTGCAGCGCGACCCGGCCGGTGTGTACGGGAGCATGGACTTCCTCAGTCGCGACCGCTACCGCCAGGCCGTGGAGGAGTTGGCCGATCCCACCGGCGAGGGACAGATGCGCGTCGGCCTGCGGGCGGTGGAGAGCGCACGCCAGGCTGTGGAAACCGGATCGACTGCCGATCGCGCCGCTCACGTCGGCCATCACCTCATCGGGAAAGGTCTTCGCGACCTCGAGGTGGACGTAGCCTATCGGCCCGGCTTCTTCAAGCGTGTGGGGCGGTTCGTCTTCGCTCACGCGACTGCGGCCTACCTTGGATCGATCGGACTCGTGACGGCGCTGCTGCTTGGGGTCGGGTTCGTCTACCTCCGTGCGCAGGGCTCCACGCTCGACATGCAGGCATGGGCGGCGCTGCTCCTGGTGTTGCCGGCCAGCGAGGTCGCCATTGCGTTCGTTCAGCGGCTGACTGCCCGTCTGACGCCCCCTCAGCGTCTCCCACGCCTTGACTTGCAAGCGGGAATCCCCGAGCACGCGCGGACCATGGTGGTCGTGCCCACGCTGCTCGCAAGCGTGCCCCAGGTCAACGAGTTGATCGAGCACATCGAGGTCGTGGCGCTTGGCAACCTGGATCCGCGGGTTCACTTCGCCATCCTCAGCGATTTCACGGACGCCCTCGCGCGCCAGATGCCGGACGACGAGGCGATTCTGTCGGCCGCCCGTGCGGGCGTCGAGGCGCTCAATGCCCGCTACGGCGATGGACGCGCGGACCGCTTCTACCTCTTCCACCGGGTCCGCCGTTGGAACGCGCAGGAAGAGACGTGGATGGGATGGGAGCGCAAGCGGGGAAAAATCGAAGAGTTCAACCGCCTCCTGCGCGGCGCCACGGACACGACCTTCCACGTGCAGGTCGGCGACGTGTCGATCCTCCCCAGCGTGACCTACTGCATTACCCTCGACTCGGACACGCGCCTGCCTCGAGACGCCGCGAAGAAGCTGGTCGGCATCATCGCTCACCCTCTGAACCACCCTCACTTCGACGCCTCCGTCGGCCGCGTCACCGAGGGTTACGGGATTCTGCAGCCGCGGGTCAGCGTGACCATGGCCAGCGCCGCGGGCTCGCGCTTCGCTCGTCTCTACGCTGGCCACACCGGCGTCGATCCGTACACCACCGCCGTGTCGGACACGTATCAGGACCTGTTCGGCGAGGGCAGCTTCACCGGGAAGGGGCTCTACGACGTCGATGCCTTCATGGCGGCTCTGGAAGGGCGAGTGCCCGAGAACGCCCTCCTGTCGCACGATCTCTTCGAAGGCGTCCACGCCCGTACCGCGCTCGTCACCGACGTGGAAGTGGTGGACGACTATCCCTCGAGCGTGCTCGCGCATGCGCGGCGGCAGCACCGCTGGGTGCGGGGCGACTGGCAGATCCTCTTCTGGCTCCTGCCCTTCGTCCCCACTCGCTCGGGCCTCCAGCGCAACCGTCTGCCGCTCATCTCGCGGTGGAAGATCTTCGACAACCTGCGGCGTAGCCTGCTGGCCCCCGCGACCGTCGCCTTTCTTCTCCTGGCGTGGACAGCGTTGCCGGGACACCCGGCCATCTGGACGGCGGCCGTCCTGGCCGGCCTTTCCTTTCCTCTCTATCCGCTGGCCCTCGAGGTCCTGGCCGGCCCCGCACCACGACAACCGTGGCGCGTGTTCCTGCGAGTGGCGTCGGAGGACGCCAAAACCGCCTTGGCCCAGGTGGCGCTGCAGCTCACCTTTCTCGCCAACCAGGCTTACGCGATGGCGCACGCCATCCTGGTCACGCTCGTCCGTCTGGTGGTCACGCGCCGCCGCCTGCTCCAGTGGGAGACGGCCGCGGCCAGCACGGCCCGGAGTGCCGGCCTGGCGAAGCGGACAGGCACGTGGCTCTTCCTGGTGGAGATGGCCGCGAGCCCGTCAATTGCGCTGGCCGGCCTCGTCCTGGTCTCGCTGGTGCGTCCGGGTGCACTCTCCACGGCCGTTCCCGTGCTGGCCTTGTGGGCGGCCGCGCCGTTCGTCGCTTACGGGCTGAGCCGGCCCGTGACTCCGCGACGTGGCGAGCTGACCCCGGATGACGGCCGGTTCCTCCGGGGCGTTGCGCGCAAGACCTGGCGGTACTTCGAGGCGTTCATGGGTCCCGAGGACCACGGCTTGCCCCTGGACAACTTCCAGGAAACGCCCGAGCCCAGGGTGGCCCATCGGACCTCGCCCACGAACATCGGCATGGGGCTGCTCGCAACCCTGGCGGCCCACGACCTCGGCTTCATCCGGACTGACGACCTCCTGCTAAGGGTCGAGACCACGCTGACAAGCCTGGAAGGCCTCGAACGCTTCGAAGGCCACTTGCTCAATTGGTACGACACGAGGAACCTGGCTCCGCTTCCGCCTCGGTACGTGTCCACGGTCGACAGCGGGAACCTCGCGGGAGCTCTTCTGACGTTGGCCGAAGGACTGCGTCAATTGAGCCGGAGTCCGCAATCGGCGGCGCGGGTGTGTCAAGGCATCGGCGACGTCGCCGCACTGCTCCGCGAGGCGTTGGCTCTTCCGCCGGGACGGCCCCGCATTCGCCCGGACAGCCTGCTGGTTCACCTGGCGGAAGAGGCAGCGGCCGTCGAACGCATCCTCGCGGGCCCTGAGGACGCCGAGGCCAAGCTCGCGCAGTTAGGGGCGCGCCGGGATCGGCTGGAGGCCGCAATCCGGGCGCTTGACACGGGCCCGCCCGACTCGCCCGAGACCGAAGTGGTCGGCTGGGCCCGTCGGCTGCACGCCGGGATCGCCGCGGACACCTCGCCGGTGATCGATCTCGCTGGGCGAGCGGAGAGCCTCGCCAGACGCGCGGCCGCGTTCGCCGACGGGATGAACTTCCGGTTCCTCTACGACCAGCAGCGTCGGGTCCTTTCCATCGGCTATCGCCTCGCGGACGCCGAGGGACCCGGCCGTCTGGACCTTTCGTACTACGACCTGCTGGCTTCCGAATCGCGGCTGGCCAGCTTCATCGCGATCGCCAAAGGCGATCTCCCCGAGACGCACTGGTTCCACCTGGGACGTCACATCACCAGCGTGGGCGGCATGCCCACCCTCCTTTCGTGGAGCGCAACGCTGTTCGAGTATCTGATGCCGCTGCTGGTCATGAGGAGCTACCCGGACACGCTCCTCGACCAGACGTGCCGCATGGTCGTGCGCCGGCAGATCGAGTACGCGAACGAGCGTGGGGTCCCCTGGGGCATGTCGGAGTCCGCCTACAACCTGGTCGATCTGCACGACAACTACCAGTACAAAGCCTTCGGCGTTCCCGGCCTCGGCCTGAAGCGGGGCCTGGGCGACGAGCTGGTTGTGGCCCCCTATGCCACCGCCCTCGCGAGCATGCTCGAGCCGGCGCAGGCAGCCCACAACTTCCGGCGTCTCGCCGGGGCGGGGCTCGACGGGGCCTACGGCTACTACGAGTCCATCGACTACACGCACGGGAGGATCGACGAGCCCCCGAGTACCGCGAAACAGGCGGACCGCTTTCGGGGAGTGGTCGTACGAGCCTTCCTGGCCCATCACCAGGGCATGACGCTCGTGTCCCTGTCGAATGCCCTGCTCGGCGACCTGATGGTGGAGCGCTTCCACGCCGACCCCCGCGTGCAGGCCACCGAGCTGTTGCTGCAGGAGCGGGTGCCGCGCCGGGCGCCGATCACACAACCGAGGCCGGTCGAAGAGACCCACGTGGCGGCGCCTGTGGCAGCGACGGCCGTTCGCCGCTTCCGCTCGGCGCACACGCGTTTCCCTCACGCGCAGTTCCTGTCGAACGGCAACTACATCGCCGTCGTGACCAACGGGGGAGGAGGCGCCAGCTTCTGCCGCGGCCGTGCGGTGACGCGATACCGGGAAGATCCGACCCGGGACCCGGGCAGCCAGTTCATTTACCTGCGTGACGTGCGGAGCGGCATGGTGTGGTCCCCCACGTTTCAGCCGATGGGCCTGGAGTCCGAGGACTATGTCGTGACCTTCCTGGCGGAGAAGGCCACGTTCCGCCGTCGCGACGACGACATCGGCACGCAGCTCGACATCGCGGTTTCGACCGAAGACGACGTCGAGGTGCGCCGTCTCGCTGTGACGAACCACAGCGACCGCTTCCGCGAGATCGACGTCACCAGCTATGCCGAGATCGTCCTTGCCCCGCCGGCCGACGACCTCGCCCACCCCGCGTTTGGCAAGCTTTTCGTCGAGACGGAATACCTGCCCGAAAGCGCGGCTCTCCTCTGTCGGCGGCGCCCGCGAGCGCGGGACGAAGCGGAGGCGTGGGCCGTGCACGTCCTGAGCCTTGAAGGGCGGACACAGGGGTCCCTGGAATGGGAGAGCGACCGTGCCCGTTTCCTCGGCCGAGGGCGAGGTCCGGAGAATCCCCAGGCGCTCGATGGACGCTCCCTCTCGGGCACCACGGGCGCCGTGCTCGACCCCATCGTCAGCCTGCGGCAACGCATCCGTCTCGCGCCGGGCGGCTTCGTAAGGCTGTCGTTCGCCACGGGGATGGCCTCGAGCCGAGAAACGGCCGTGGCTCTTGCCCACAAGTATCGGGAGCCGAGCGCCACGGCACGGACGTTCGCCCTGGCCCACGCGCAAGCGCAAAGCGGCCTGCGGCACCTCGGTATCTCCAGCGAAGAGGCGTTGCTCTTCGAGCGCCTGGCGTCGCGGGTTCTCTACGCTGACGGATCGCTGCGCGCGAGCCCGCAGCTCTTGGCCCGCAATGAGCTGGGCCAGGAGGGACTCTGGCCGCATGCCATCTCTGGCGACCTCCCGATTCTCCTCATGCGGGTCGTCGAAGAGGACGACCTCCCGCTCGTGCGCCAGGTCCTGCAGGCGCAGGAGTACTGGCGGCTCAAGGGGTTGAGTGCGGACGTCGTGATCCTCAACGAACACCCCGTGAGCTACTTCGACGAGATCCACGCGCAGATCACCGCGCTGCTCGACACCGGCCCGTGGAGGACATGGAAGCACCGGCCGGGCGGAGCCTACCTGCTGCGCGGGGACCGCATGCCCGAACGCGAGCGCATCCTCCTGGCGACCGTGGCCCGGGCTGTCCTGAGCGGCGAGCACGGCGAACTGGCGAACCAGCTCGATCGGCCCTATGCAGAGTGGTCGGAACCGGAGCCAGACGAGCTCGAGCCCTCGCGTCCCTCGACCGCTTCGTCATCTTCCCAGGTGGCTGAGGCGATGCCTCCACTCACACTGGGCAATGGGATCGGGGGGTTTGCCGACGCCGGCAGAGAGTACGCGATCGCGCTCGAGGTGGGTCAGGAGACGCCGCTACCGTGGGTCAACGTGATCGCGAACCCCTCGTTCGGGACGGTCGTCACCGCCTCGGGGGCGGCCTACACATGGTCGGAGAACAGTCGGGAGAACAGGCTGACGCCGTTCGCGAACGACCCTGTGACAGACCCGACCGCCGAGGCGTTGTTCGTCCGCGACGACGAGACGGGAGAGGTCTGGGCACCGACACCAGGCCCGATGGCCCGCACGGGCGCGACCGGGCGATGCGTGATTCGGCATTCCGCCGGGCTCACGCGCTTCGGCCGTGTGACGCACGGCATCCGCCAGAGCCTCGACATCTTCGTGGAGAGAACGGACCCGGTGAAGTTCTCCCTGCTCACGCTCACCAACGAAGGCGAGTCGCGCCGTTGGTTGAGTGTGTTCGCCTACAACGAGTGGGTTCTCGGGCCGCCTCGGGCCGGCCAGCGTGTGCATGTGGTCACCGAGCTGGACACCACGGCTGGAACCCTGCTGGCCAGGAACGCCTACAACCACCAGTACGCGGGACGCGTGGCATTCGCGCACGCCAGCGAGGCGCTCCGCTCGGTTACGGGAGACCGCCTGTCCTTTCTCGGGCGCAACGGGTCCCTCGCGCAGCCGGCCGCGCTTCGCCGGCAAGCGCTCTCGGGCCGCGTCGGGGCGAGGTTGGATCCGTGTGCCGCGCTTCACGTCTGCGTGACACTGGCTCCTGGGGAGACGCGACGTCTCGTGTTCCTCCTGGGCCAGGGGACAGATGTGGGCCACGTGCGAGAGCTTGTCGGCCGGCATGGGCACGTGGCTGCGGCGCAGGCCGCACGCGACGCCGTGTGCCGGTCCTGGGACGAGATCCTCGACGCTGTTCAGGTACACACGCCGGACGACTCCTTCGACGTGCTGATGAACCGGTGGCTTCTGTATCAGGACGTGAGCTGCAGGTTGTGGGCCCGTTCTGGCTACTATCAGCCGGGAGGCGCGTTCGGATTCCGGGATCAACTTCAGGACGTCATGGCCCTGTCGCTGACGAGGCCCGACCTCCAGCGCGAGCACCTGCTCCGCGCTGCGCGCCGGCAGTTTCTCGAAGGCGATGTCCAGCACTGGTGGCACGAGCCGAGCGGCCGAGGCTCGCGCACCCGCTGTTCGGACGACCTGCTGTGGCTGCCCCACGCGGTGGCGCACTACGTCCGGACCACGGGAGACGCGGGCATCCTCGACCAGCGCGTGCCGTTCCTGGAAGCCCCGCTGCTCCCCCCGGACGTGCAGGAGGCCCATGGGCAGCCCCACGTCTCATCGGAGCAATGGCCGCTTTTCGAGCACTGCGTGCGCGCCATCGACAAGGGGCTGACCGTTGGCGCCCACGGCCTTCCGCTCATCGGCAGCGGGGACTGGAACGACGGGATGAACCTGGTGGGGCGGGAGGGGCGCGGCGAGAGCACGTGGCTGGGCTTCTTCCTGCACGGTGTGCTCAGCGACTTCGCGCCCTTGTGCGCGGCCCGAGGGGACCAGAGTCGGTTCGAGCGGTACCGCGCCGAGGCCACTCGTCTCGCAGCCATGCTGGAGCAGGCGTGGGACGGCGAGTGGTACCTGCGGGGCTACTACGACGACGGGACGCCGCTGGGCTCGGCACAGAACGACGAGTGCAAGATCGACTCGATCGCGCAGTCGTGGGCCGTCCTCTCGGGCGCGGTTCCCGTGCGGTTTGCGGACCGCGCCATGGACGCCGTCCGCACGCACTTGGTGCGGCGAGGCCCTGGGCTGCTTCCGCTGCTCACGCCCCCGTTCGATCAGTCGGCGCAGAATCCTGGGTACATCAAGGGATACCCGCCCGGCGTGCGGGAGAACGGTGGGCAGTACACGCACGCCGCCGTGTGGCTGGTCATGGCGGTGGCGCGGTTGGGGAGCGGCGACGAGGCGATGGAGCTGTTCCACATGCTCAACCCGGTCAACCACACGCGAACGGCCGCAGACGTCGAGCGCTACAAGGCCGAGCCGTACGTCATGGCCGGAGACGTCTGCTCCCATCACGCACATGCCGGGCGCGCGGGCTGGACCTGGTATACGGGCTCGGCGGCCTGGATGTACCGCGCGGGCCTGGCGAGCATCCTCGGCCTCAGGCGCTGCGGCTCGACCTTCGAGATCGACCCCTGTATCCCTTCTTCGTGGCCCGAGTACTCGATTGTCTGGCGTGTCGGCCGGACGCGCTACGAGATCGCCGTGTCCAACCCGGCGCGCCGGTGCCGAGGGATCGGTGAGGCCGAATTGGACGGCACGTCCGTCGACTGGCGCGCCATCCCTCTGGTAGACGACGGCGGCACGCACTATCTGCGGCTCGTGCTCGGAGCTTAGCCCGCGCCATGGCAGTGCGCGCGCGTCGATTAGAGGAGAATCCGATGAACAAGGTTGCGATCGTGGGCGCCGGCATCACCGATTGCCGGGGCCGGTGGGTGGAGGCGACCTACTGGGATCTGTTCCAGCAGGCGACGCGCCGCACCCTGGAGGACGCCAAGATCACCGCCGCCGAGGTCGACTCGGTGGTCTACGGCATCTACAACGACATCTTCGAGCACCAGGCGATCCCCGAGAGCGCGCTCACCGGGATCATCGGGATGACCTTGAAGCCCGGCACCCGCGTGAGCAGCGGCGGGGCCACCGGCTTCTACGCGATGCGCACGGCGATCATGGAGGTCGCCTCGGGCATGTCGGACACCGTGCTCTGCATCGGCGGCGAGAAGGCCACCGACTGCTACGACCCGCAGTCGAAGTCGGCGACCCCGATGGTGATCGACACCATCGCCAAGTCCTGGGATCCGTTCTTCGAGTATCCGCTCGGCGCCACCGCCAGCGACTCGTACATGCAGATGTGCATGGGGTACAACGACGAGTACCCGAACGACATCGGCGACTCGGTCGTCCGCGCCAAGATCATCGAGATGCTCTGCCGGCAGGGGAACAAGAACCCCTTCGGCCAGCGGCGCGACGAGACCGTCACCGTCGAGCAGGTACTCGCCTCGCGCTGGATCATCGCCCCGTTCCTGCGGCTCCTCGAAGCCTGCATGTACACCGAGGGCGCGGCGGGCGTCCTCTTCGCCAGCGAGAAGAAGGCCCGGGAGATCTCGGAGCGCACCGGCGTGCCGCCCATCTGGGTGAAGGGCGTCGGCGCCGCGAACGAGTCGTACCAGGTCGGTCGCGGCGGCAGCCACAAGCCGCTCCACTCGATCGTCTCCGACCGGGTCGCCGCCGAGCGCGCCTACACGATGGCGGGCGTGAAGCCCTCGGACATCCAGCTCGTGGAACTCCACGACGCCTTCATCGCCCAGTTCATGATCACCATGGGCGAGATGGGCTTCGTGCCGCTCGGCAAGACCCGCACGCTCGTCGACGACGGGATCATGGCCGACATCCGCGAGCTGGGTGACACCAAGCGACCGAAGAAGGGGCAGCTGCTCCTGAACCCGTCGGGCGGCCTGATCTTCGGCGGCCACTTCGTGGGCGGGTCGAACATGTTCTCGATGTGGTCGGCGCGCCGCGAGATGATCAAGCGGCAGATGCCGCTCGCGCTCATCCACGGAACGGGAGCGATCAACGCCGTCTTCGGCGGCGCCCTCATTGTCGAGCTGGAAGACGGAGGTGTCCGGTGAACCAGCGCAAGATGATCCTCGGCGACGTGTGGAACCTCCCGCGGGAGGTGAGCGAGGTGAAGGGCAAGGACCCCGGCACCTTCCTCCAGTTCAACACCCACATGGTCACGTTCTACCAGCAGACCTACGGGGAGCTGTCGCGCTTCTTCCTCGCCCTGCGCGACGGCCGGCTCATCGGGAGCCACTGCGGCAAGTGCAAGCAGGTGATGGTGCCGGCCGCCACCTGGCACTGCCCGACTTGCGACTTCGCGGAGATGACGGAAGTCGATCTGCCCCACCGGGGCGTCCTCGCCGCGACCGCGCCGATCACCATCTTCCCGTCGGCGTCCTTCATCGGCGACGCGCCGTTCGCCCGCGGCTACGTCGACGTCGCCACCGACGCCCCCATCGCCTCGTTCCTCCCCTCGCGCCTGCGGACCACCACCGGCCTGCCCCGCCCCGGGATCTTCGTGAAGGGCCTGGAGCTGAAGCTGGTCTTCGAGGACACGCGAATCGGATCGATCCGGGACATCTTCTGGGTCCCGATGTCCGAGGTTCCGGCGAAGCTCCGCGACAAGCAGCCGCTCCTCGCCTCGGCGCTGAACTTCGAGACGCCGCCGGCGCCGGCCGTCGAGCGCAGCAAGGCCGGGGAGAAGGCGCTCAAGGACGCGCTGGCGGCGATGAAGACCCTGGCCGGCAAGATCGGCAAGAGCCCGCGCGCCCAGAAGGACCTCTCGGGGCGGACGCACGCCATCGGCATCAAGACCGGCGGCGGGGACTTCACGCTCCACGTCGCCTCGAGCGCAATCCGCATCGAGGAGGGGCTCCCGAAGAAGCCGGACTTCGTGATGGTCACCAAGGACCCGGGCGTCTTCACCCGCTGGGTCGCCGACGGCTCGCTGACCGACGCCGCGGTGGAAGGGAACCTCTGGCTTCCCCACAAGGAAGCCTTCGGCATTCTGCCCATCCTCGACCGGCTGCCCCGGTCGGTGCGCCGCGATGTGAAATAACCGTCCCGGCGCGCCCTGCCAGGGACGGTGCTCCGGGGCCGATCGCCTGC
>CAYHRK010000045.1:0-2016 GCA_964358795.1 uncultured Vicinamibacterales bacterium | reverse complement strand
AACGGCAGCTGCATGACGTCCCGCTAATCATACGATCACCGTCGTCGCTAGCGGTGAGGCGCATGAGGGTCCGTCGGGATAACATACAGCCTGTTCTCAGACTGTCGGGGTTCCATGACCACACTGCTCTCTCCCTTGTCGTTTTCAGGCCTGTCGCTCCGCAACCGCATCGCGATGCCGCCGATGTGGTCGGGCAAGGCCACCCCCGAAGGACTGGTCACCGACGCCATCGTCGAGTACCACCGCATCCGCGCGGCCGCCGGAACGGGCCTCGTCACCGTCGAGCACTCGTTCGTGCATCCCCGGGGCCGCCACAGCTCGACACAGATCGGCATTCATGCCGACGCCTGCGTCGACGGCCTGGTGCGGCTGGCCGGTGCCATCAAGGCTGAAGGCGCGGCGGCGTGCATCCAGATTTCGCACGGAGGATCGCGGTCTTATTCGCGGATCACCGGCACGCGGCCACTCGCGCCATCAGCCTGCCGCAACCCGCGCGAGGCACAGGGGGAGATCCCCGAGGCCGCGAGCCTCGAACAGATCGCCGAGACCATCAACGCGATGGCCGCCGCGGCTGTCCGTGCGCGTGATGCCGGGTTCGAAGCGGTCGAGATCCATGCGGCTCACGGCTTCCTGCTGTCGCAGTTCCTCTCGCCCCTGACGAATCTCCGGGACGACGAGTATGGCGGAGATGAAGACCGGCGCGGGCGCGTCCTCCTGGATGTGGTCGCGGAAACCCGGCGCCGGCTTGGCCAGACCTTCCCGATCTTCGTCAGGCTCGGCGCGAGCGACGAACGTGACGGTGGCTTCACGATCGACGCCGCCTGCCGCGTGGCCGTCCGCCTGGAAGCGGCCGGCGTGGCGCTCATCGACGTCTCGGGCGGTCTGGTGGGCTCGGACGACCCGGGCCGCGGGCCCGGATACTTCGTGGGGTATGCCAGCGCGATCAAGCAGGTGGTCGGGGTCCCGGTGGCCGTCGCGGGAGGTATCAGCGACCCCCGCCAGGCCGATGCCATCATCCGCGATGGCCAAGCAGACATCGCCTGCGTCGGCCGCGCCATGCTTGACGACCCGGACTGGGCCCGGCACGCCATCGACACACTCAGCGGAACGCCAGGGTCTCGTGAGGGCGAGGCACACGCGTGAGCGATGTGAACGTGATCCGCGAGTCCAGACGGTTGTGCCCGCGCACGGCCCCATCGGCGGAATCGAGACCCTGGAACGGAACATCCACTACTTGCGAGGACTACTGGACGGGCATCCGGTCAAGGTGTCCGGGCCGCTCACCGACTTCTACCGCAGGACACACGAAGCGAATCAGCGAGGGCGCGGTCTGGACCCGTACGCCAGGGTGCCGCGGTCCTACGCGAGGGCGTCGATGATGGCATTCAGCGTGGGACTGGGCCGCATCGCCTTCGCCGTCTTCACCGGGTCGGGTTGGTAGTACCCGCCCATCTCGACCGGCTTGCCCTGAGCGGCGATCAGCTCTTCATTGATCTTTGCCTCGTTCTCGACCAACGGCTTCGCCACGCTGGCGAAGCGCGCCTGCAGCTCCGCGTCCTTCGACTGTGCGGCCAGCGCCTCGGCCCAGTACATGGCCAGGTAGAAATGGCTGCCGCGGTTGTCGATCTGGCCCACCTTGCGGGCCGGCGACTTGTTGTTGTCGAGGAACTTGCCGATGGCCTGGTCGAGCGTGTCGGCCAGCAGCGCCGCCCGCTCGTTGTGGAACGAGCTGCCGATGTGCTCCAGCGAGGCGCAGAGCGCCGAGAACTCACCGAGCGAATCCCAGCGCAGGTACCCCTCCTTTTGAAACTGCTGCACGTGCTTGGGGGCTGACCCGCCCGCTCCGGTCTCGAACAGCCCGCCGCCCGCGAGCAGGGGCACAATCGAGAGCATCTTCGCCGACGTGCCGATTTCGAGGATGGGGAAGAGGTCGGTCAGATAGTCGCGCAGGACATTGCCGGTGACCGAGATGGTGTCCAGTCCCCCGCGGATGCGCTCAAGGGAGTATTTCATGGC
>CAYHRK010000044.1:6762-21140 GCA_964358795.1 uncultured Vicinamibacterales bacterium | reverse complement strand
GAAGCGGGATGCCCCGCCCGGAATATGTCGGCGAACTTCTGATTCGGGACACTAGAGCACGGAGAGCGGATCGACGTCGATCGTGACCTTCCGCCTCAGATCCGGGCGTTCCGCCAGCGCCGTCACCACCGCTTCGCGCATGGACTTGCGCATGCCGGGCGCGCCCTTCACGAAAAACTGGGCACGATATTCGCCTTTCAATCGGGAGAGTGGTGCCTGCGCCGGGCCGAGCACCGTGAACGACGTTGGTGACTTGGCGAGGCGGCCGACACGCGCGACCAGATCGGCTGCGGCCTGGATGGCGCCGCCTTGCGAGGGGCCCCGCACCACGACGTTGATCAGGGCCACGACGGGCGGATAGCGCATGGCCTTGCGGAAACGCAATTCCTCGGCAAAAAACGCTGAGAAGTCCTGAACGCCCGCGTGCCGAATGCTGTAGTGGGCGGGATGGAGCGTTTGCACAATCGCCTCGCCGCGCAGATCGCCACGGCCCGCGCGACCCACCACCTGGGTCAGCAACTGAAAGGTCCGCTCGGAGGCACGGAAATCCGCCAGTCCCAGACCCACATCTGCCGACACCACACCCACCAGGGTGACGCGCGGGAAATCATGGCCCTTGGCGATCATCTGGGTGCCGGCCATGATGTCGATGTCTCCGCTGGCGAACCGGCCCAGCAATTCCGGCAGGGCCCCTCGCCGTCGCACCGCATCGCGGTCTAGACGTGCGACGCGGGCCTGGGGAAACGCCGCGCGCACCTCCGCTTCGACGCGCTCGGTACCGAATCCCATGTGTTCCAGATACGGCCCTCCGCAGGCCGGACAGGTCTCCGGTACCCGTCTCCCGTAGTTGCAGTAGTGACAGCTCGCCATGTGCCGTCCGTGCACCACCAGCGACACGCTGCAGTTCGGGCACTCCAGCGTGCTCCCGCACTGACGGCACAAGACGGTTGTGGCGAACCCTCGACGATTGAGCAGGAGCAGGACCTGTTCGCGGCGATCCAGCCTGAGACCAATCGCTTCGGTCAGCGCGGTACTCAAGATCACATCGGGACCGCGGTCGGCGTACTCCTGTCGCATGTCGATCGTGCGCACCGACGCCATGGGTCTGGAAAGTACCCGGTTCTCCAACGCAATCAGTTCGTACCGTCCGTTGCGGGCGTGCAGATACGACTCGAGCGACGGCGTCGCCGATCCCAGTATCACCAGCGCATTAGCCTGCTTTCCGCGCACGACCGCCAGATCCCGGCCGTTGTAGCGAGGGCTCTCGTCCTGCTTGTACGACGCGTCGTGCTCCTCGTCGACCACGATGAGTCCCACATCCTGCAGCGGTGAGAAAATCGCCGACCGCGTGCCCACCACAACGTCCACGTCGCCGCGGCGAACGCGTTGCCACTGGTCGTGGCGTTCGCCGTCGGATAATCCGCTGTGATGAATCGCGACACGATCGCCGAATCGGCTCCGAAAGGCGCTCACCACCGCGGGCGTCAGCGCGATTTCCGGCACCATCACAATGGAACGCCGGCGCGTCTCTCGAGTACGCTCGGCCAGCCGGAGATACAACTCCGTCTTGCCGCTGCCCGTCACGCCGTGCACGAGCGCCACCCGGTAGGATCGCGAACCCGATTCTCCCCACAAGCGCTCCAGCGCCGCCGATTGCTCGACAGACAACTCCGGCGCCGGCCCCGCGTCGGCAAGCGGCGTGATGGTGCGCCCCCACGGACCATCGAACGGATCGCGTTCGACGACTTGCCGCTGCACGGTGACCAGGCCACGGATGGCCAGCCGACGCAGACCATCCACGGGCAGTTTACGCGCGTGAAGATCGGCAGTCGACAGGCCCAGGGGCGCTGCCACCAGGGCGGACAGCAGCTCGCGCTGGCGCGGCCCAAGTCCGGACACGGCCGCCGGGTCGGTCGATAGCGCCGCGATCTCCCGACCCAGCGCGGTCAGCTGGACCACTCGTTGCGTCTTGTAGGCTGTGCGTTCGCCTTCGAGTACCTGGGTGACCCTGACGAGGCCGGCGCGCTCGAGCGATCGAATCACACTGGCCACCGGCACCCGGTGCTGTGGTGCGACGCTGCGCCCCAGGCGGCTTCGCAAGGTCGACACCGGCAGGCCTCGCTCCCGGTCGAGCAGGCGAAGCGCCGATGCCTGCATGTCTGACAGATCGGAGGGACCCGCGCCAGACACCCGAGCCTCGCCTTCGGCAGTCAGTGCGATCACGCGACGACTTTCGATCCACGCCAGTGACGGAACGGCGGCCGCGATCGCTTCACCCGGTGCACACGCGTAGTACTCGGCCGTCCAGAGCGCCAGGTCGACCACCGGTTTCGGGAGGTAGGGCTCGTCGTCGAACAGGTCGATGATGTCTCGCACCGCTCCCCCACGTCCCCGCTCGTCATCATCGCCGACCGTGGCGGTCGAGACGACGCACCCCGTCAGGGTACGCGTGCCAAGCGGCACCAGCACGCGGGCGCCCGGCTCGGGCATGTCGAGTTCGGCAGGCACGCGATAGGTCAACAGATTGAGGTGCGGGACCGGGACGGCGACCGAGGCGAGGCGGACCATCGACGGCTACGACGAGGCGGCAGACTCGCCGTCGAGCAGCAGCGCGCGCACTTTCTTCATGTCTTCCCACACGTCCCGTTTCCGGTCGGGACTGCGCAGGAGGTACGCGGGATGAAACGTGGGAATCAGCACCGCGCTGCCGAACCGGAAGGTCTTTCCGCGAAGCCGACCGATGGGATCCGTCGTGCGTAGCAATGCCTGAGCCGCGAAGCTGCCCAGCGCCACGATCACGCGGGGACGTACCACCTGGATTTGTCGAAACAGAAACGGCTCGCAGGTTTCAACCTCGTCTGGCTCGGGGTTCCGGTTCTCGGGCGGCCGGCATTTGATGACGTTGGCAATGTAGACCTGGTCGCGCGTGAGGTCGATGGCTTCGATGATCTTGGTGAGCAACTGACCCGCCCGGCCGACAAACGGAATCCCCTGGAGATCTTCGTCGTGACCGGGTGCTTCACCAATGAACATCAAGTCAGCAGACGGGTTCCCCACGCCAAAGACAATCGTGTGGCGGCCAAGTTGATGGAGCTTGCAGCGCGTGCAGTCGCCCAGTTCAGTACGGATGTCAGGCAGGGTCTCGCCAGCAGTCGTCCTCGCCGGGTGGATCACAGGGGCCTCTCCCGTTTCACCAGGCACACCGACGGCCCGTCCCCCCCCACCCGCACCCTGGTCCACGGGGGGTCCCAATGGGGGCGCCAAGGGGGGTTCCGATGGGGCTGACAGTGGTGGCAGAGTCGGGATACTTGCCAACGCGTCCACCGCTGGCGAATCGGCACGTGCGCGCCACGCCGGGTCGCGCGACACGCCGCCGACACCCAATTCGCCGAACAGCCGCAGGTGTTCGGTCAGTTGAGATCGGATGTCGCCGGGATCCCTCACCGTTCGGGTCCTGTCTTAGCGCTGGCAGGTTCCGTCACCCGACCCGGGGTGCTGGCGATCAGTTGCTCAACGCGGTCGAGGATTGATGCCGCCACCAACGCCTTGTGCTGCCGCGGCAACGCGTCTTGCCAGTCCGGCCCGACCAACGTCGCGACATTCGTGTCAACCTCGAAGCCTGCACCGGGTTGCAGAACGTCGTTGGCGACCATGAAGTCGGCACCCTTGGCCACCAGTTTCTGCCGGGCCCGCGCGACCACCTCCTGGGTCTCGGCGGCGAATCCCACGATGACGGGCACACGCGCCTTCCGTTCCGATCGCCAGGCACCGACCGCCGCCAGAATGTCCGGCGTTCGCGTCAACACGAGCGTTATCGCGCCGGCGCTTTTCGAGATTTTCTGTTCCTCGCGCGTGGCAGGTGCGTAGTCGGCGACGGCGGCGGCCATCACCACCACGTCTGCGTTCTCTACGCGAGCCATCACCGCGTCTCGCATCTGCTGGGCGTTGCGGATTCGGACCAACTCGGTCACCGGGGGCGCGGGCAACGTGGCCGGGCCCGTAATCAGGGTGACGCGTGCGCCTCGGCGCGACGCCTCGTGGGCCACGGCGAATCCCATCTTGCCGCTCGATCGGTTGCCGACGAAACGAACCGGATCGATGTCTTCGAAGGTCGGGCCCGCCGTCACGAGAACGCGAGTGCCGGTCAACGTGGCCCGGGGCTTCAGGACCGCCAAGGCGGCCTCGACGATCTCCTCGGGGTTTGCCAGCCGCCCCTTGCCCACCCAGCCGCACGCCAGGTACCCGGAGCCGGGATCCACGAATCGCACGCCGCGGGCCGCCAGCCGTTGCACATTCGCGACAACGGCCGGATGTTCGAGCATCTGGGTGTTCATGGCCGGAGCCATCAGCACGGGTGCGGTGGTGGCCAGGTAGAGGGTGGACAGAAAATCGTCCGCGATGCCGCAAGCGAACTTGCCGATGATGTTGGCGGTGGCCGGCGTCACCAGCAACAGATTGATGCTCGAGGCCAGAGCGATGTGCTCGATGTCGGCGTTGGTGCCGTGCGCCCACTGGCTGGTCACGACCCGGCGCCGCGTGATGGCCTCGAAGGTGACCGGACCCACAAAGCGGCGAGCGTTGCGCGTCATCACCGCCACCACGTCGTGGCCGTGTTTCTGCAGCCCGCGCGCCACTTCCACGGCCTTGTACGCCCCGATGCCCCCGGTCACCCCTAGCGCAATCAGTGCCATACGCTGTCCCCGTGTGTCGCCAATCGGAGCGGTTATCTCGAAGCCGGGCGAGGTTCGCTCGATGCGAAGGTGGCCACAATGGCCTCGGCCGCCTGGGTCATCGCTTCGACGCGGGCCCGCTCGGCCGTCACAATTCCGGCAAGCGTGTTCAGGCAGACCTCAAGCTCGTCGTTGACCACCACGTAGTCGTACTCCGTATAGGCCTGGACTTCGCTTCGAGCGACGATCAGGCGGCGGCGAATCTCGTCTTCGCTGTCGAGGCTTCTGTCCCGCAGACGCCGCTCCAGCCTCTCGAACGTGGGTGGCAGCACGAAGATCGACACGAGCGGCAGGCCGCGCCCACGGACCTTCCTGGCGCCCTGCACGTCGATCACCAGCACCAAGTCCTCGCCTGCGGCCAACACACGCTCGGTATCGACCAGCGAGGTGCCGTAGAGATGGTCGAAAATGCCGGCCCACTCCAGAAACTGGTCTCCAGCAATCATCGCCTCAAACCGGTCGCGGGACACAAAATTATAGTCCACCCCGTCGGATTCCCCAGGCCGAACCCGGCGGCTGGTGTACGAACGCGACTGGCGAAGGCCCGGCATTCGTTCGGCCAGGCGCTCGACCACCGTGGTCTTGCCGGTACCAGACGGTGCGGACACGACGAACAACTGGCCCCGGCGCTTCACGCTACTCAACATTCTGGACCTGCTCCCGCATCTTCTCCAGTTCCGCTTTCACGTGAATCACCGCTTCCGACACTCCGGGACCATCAGCCTTCGACCCGGTCGTATTCACTTCCCGGTTCATCTCCTGCAGGAGGAAATCCAGTTTTCGGCCACAGGGCTCGACTGAATCCGACAACGCCGTCCACTGCGACACGTGCGCCCGAAATCGGACCATTTCCTCGCTGATGTCCGACCGGGACGCAAACCGGATCACTTCCTGAGCGATGGCGGCCCGGTCGAGCGTGAGGTCCGTCGTCAGCTCCGCCACCCGCTGGCCAAGCCGTGCCCGCAGTTGCTCGTCGCCAGCGTGCGCCAACTCGGCGATGCGCTCCATCAGGCCTGCCACCGCCACCTTTCGGCCGTCGAGATCGGCCTGCAGGAGCACGCCTTCCCGCCTGCGCATCACGTCCAGATCTTCCAACGCCAATTGTACGCCCTTCAGCACGGCCGCTTCGACGGCCGATTCGCTCTCCCGGTCCAGTTCCGCCGGCTGTTCCCGCACGGTCAGCGCTTGTGGAAAGCGCAGGATGTCGCCGGGCTGCAGCGAGCCTTGCACCAGACCCACCGCCCGCGCGTGATCCATGGCCCGCGCCAGCGCGGCGGCAAAGACCTCGTTCAATTCCACCTCCAGCTTCGGCTGCTGCCGGACCTGCACCGAGACCGCCACCTCGACGCGTCCGCGGGCCACATGTTGCTGCACCAGCGTCCGCAAGCGGGGCTCGAGCTGGTTCAGTGACTGTGGCGCGCGCAGCTGCACGTCAAGGTACCGGTGATTCACGCTGCGGATGGTGGCGCCGATGGTGGCACGCTCGTCCTCGTGGGTCACGCTCGCAAAACCGGTCATGCTCTTGATCATCTCTCCCGCTCCAGCGCCGAATCCCGTTTCGCGCGGTCCCGCTGCCCTGCGTGCATCCGAGCTTCACCAAACTGCATCGCGTGCAGTCCGGCATAGACTCCACCCGGCTTCGCCAGCAGGTCGTCATGGCGCCCGGTTTCGACCACCCGTCCATGTTCGAGCACCACGATCAGATCCGCCCGCTGAATGGTCGACAATCGGTGAGCGATCACCATCGACGTCCGGTCGCGCATCAGGTTGGCCAAGGCATCCTGCACCAGGGCCTCGGACTCCGAATCCAGCGACGAGGTCGCCTCGTCGAGAATGAGGATTGGCGAGTTCTTCAGAAGCGCACGCGCGATCGCCAGCCGTTGTCGTTGTCCACCAGACAACCGCTGGCCGCGTTCGCCGATCACCGTCTGGTACCCATCCGGCAACGTCACGATGAACTCGTACGCCCGAGCCGCCCGAGCCGCCGCCTCGATTTCCGCCGCCGACGCCGTGGGGCGGCCGTACGCGATATTGGCGGCAATCGTGTCGTCAAACAACACCGTGTCCTGGGTGACCATGCCGACCTGATCGCGCAGCGACGCCAGCCTGACGCGGCGCACGTCCACCCCATCAATCAGGATCGCCCCGCCCGACACATCATAGAAGCGCGGCACCAGATTCACCAGGCTGGTCTTCCCGGCTCCACTGCGCCCGACGATCGCCGCGGTCTGGCCGGCCCGGATCGTGAACGAGATCGATCGCAGCGCCGCCCGACCCCGCGCGTCTTCGTACTCGAACGACACCTGCCTGAATTCGATGCCTTTCGACAGGGGACCCAGCGCAGACGCCCCCGGCTCGTCGGTCACTTCGGTGTGGGTGTCCATCAGTTCGAAGATGCGTTGGGACGCCGCGATCGCCTGCTGGATGTTCGCATTGACGCGGCTCAGCTTCTTGAGCGGCCCATACATCAGGAACAGCGCCGCCACAAACGCCGTGAACTCGCCCTGCGTCAACCGATGATTGGCGATCTCGCGGCTGCCGTACCACAACGCGGCAGCCACGGCCGCTCCCCCCAGCAGTTCCATCACCGGGGGCATCATCGACACGACGGCGGTCACCTTCATGTTGGCCCAGTACAGGCGTTGGGCGGCGCCGGCAAACCGCCCGCCCTCACGATCCTCCGCCCCGAACGCCTTCACGATGCGGTGTCCGGTGAAGGTCTCGGTGGCCACGTGGGACATGTGTTCCAGGTGCTCCTGGCTTCGGCGGGTGGTCTTCCGCAGGCGTTGTCCCAGCCGCACCAACGGGTACATCACCAGCGGGGCACCGGTCAGGCACACCAGCGCGAGTCCCGCATCATAATAGAACAGCAAACCGACGTACCCGACGACGGCCAGGGACTCCCGGAGCAGATCGGCCGCCGTGTCCGACACGACCTGCTGAACCTGTCCGATGTCGTTGGTCAATCTCGACAACAGCTGACCGGTGCTCTTCATCTTGAAGAAGGCGGCCGACTGACCGAGCGTGTGCCGGAACATCTGATTCCGGAGATCCCGCACCACACGCTGTCCCACATCGGCCATCAGGTAGGCCGACACGTACGCGCCAAGCCCTTTCAGGAAATACGCGGTCAGGACCCCCCAGGCCACCATCGCCACCGATTCCTGGCGCGCCAGGACGTTGTCGAAGATGGGCTTCACCATGTAGGCGAGCCAAGCCGACGCGCCGCCGTACAGCAGCATCGCCACCAGGGCCACGCTGAAGCGTCCCCGGTAGGGCCTGGAATAGCGAAACAGTCGTGTGAGAGGATTCACTCGCCGATCCGGTAACGCAACAGCACCCAGAGGGCAACGATGCCATCGCGCCACGTGATCTTCTTGCCGTCCTCGTACCCGCGCCCGTCGTACGTGATGGGCACCTCGTACACGCGGTAGCCGCGTTTGAAGATCTTGGCTGTCAACTCCGGTTCAATGCCGAAGCCGTCGGAGCGCAGCGTCATCGAGCGCAGCACCTCGGTACGCATCACCTTGTAGCAGGTCTCCATGTCGGTCAGCATGGTGTTGTACAGCACGTTGGTGAGGAGCGTCAGCAACCGGTTGCCGAGATAGTGCGTAAAGAGAAACACCCGATGCCGTCCGATGAACCGCGAACCGTAGACCACGTCGGCGCGGCCCTGGCAGATGAGTTCGATCAGGTGCGGGTACTCCTCCGGCGAGTACTCCAGGTCCGCGTCCTGGATCACCACCACGTCACCGGAGACCTCCCGGAATCCCCTCCGCAGCGCCGCGCCCTTGCCCCGGTTCGCCTCCTGGAGCACGAGCCGGAACCCCAATGCCTGCTGCAATTCAACCAACCGCGCACGCGTCCCGTCGGTGGAACCATCATCCACCACAATCAGTTCTTTGCGAATCGGCACGGCCAGCACGCGGCCCACAATCTCGTCGATAGTCCCACGCTCGTTGAACACAGGCATGACGACCGACAGCAGCGGATCGACGATCGCCCCGTACAGGCCCGGCATCAGTCTCCCGTTCCCTTTCGGTAGCCGTGTGGATGAGCCATCTTCCATCGCCACGCGGTCTCGACAATCCGATCGAGATCGCCGAAGGCGGGTGACCAGCCAAGTTCCTTGCGAATGCGATCGCTGGACGCGAACAGGACGCCGGGATCGCCCGATCGTCTCGGGGCTTGTTGCCACATCACCGGGCGGCCGCCGACCCGCTCGACCGATTCGATGACGTTTCTGACCGAAAACGGCCGGCCGTTGCCCAGATTGTACGTGGCCGACGGGCCGTCTTGCTCCAGCCGCCGCAATGCCAGCAGGTGGGCCTGCGCCAGATCGGTCACGTGCACGAAGTCCCGCAGACACGTGCCGTCCGGCGTGGCGTAGTCGTCGCCGAAAACGCGCAGGGGGTCACCGCCAAGCGCGGCGCCGATGGCCAGGGGAATCAGGTGAGATTCGGGGTGATGTTCTTCACCCAGGTCGCCGTCAGGATCCGAACCGGCGGCATTGAAGTAGCGCAGTGTCACACTGCGAATCCCGTGGGCCCGCTCGATGTGGGGCAAGGCCCGCTCAACGGCGAGCTTGGTTTCGCCGTACGGGTTGATCGGGCACGTCGCGTGGCGTTCGTCAATCGGCGTCTGGTCGGGTTCGCCAAACACCGCGGCCGTTGACGAAAACACGAAACACCCCACCGATTCGGCGACCATGGCCCGCACGAGCGCCAGCGTGCCGTCCACGTTGTTACTGTAGTAGCCTAGCGGGTCCTGCACCGATTCGCCGACCAGCAGCAACGCCGCAAAGTGCATGACCGCCGAGACGCGGTGGCGGCGAATGGTGTCGCGAACCCGTTCGGTGTCCCGGACGTCGCCAACCACCAGATCGCCCCACCTGACCGCACCGCGATGGCCCGACGAGAGATTGTCGTAGACCACCACCGCGCGGCCGGAGGTTGCCAGCGCCTTGGCGACGTGGCTCCCGATGTAGCCCGCGCCGCCGGTGACGAGAATCGCACCTTGCTCAGCGGCCAATGGCGTAGTAGGTGAAGCCGTGGGTTCGGATGACGTCCCTGGTGTAGATGTTGCGCCCGTCGAAGATCACCGGCGACTTCATCAGCTTGCGCATCCTGGCAAAATCCGGCTCCCGGAACTCGTTCCACTCCGTCAGCAGCGCCAACGCGTCGGCGCCAGGCAGGGCCTTGTAACTTTGCGACGCCAGGGTCACGCGATTGCCGAAGATTTTCTTCGCCGCCGGCATCGCCGCCGGGTCAAACGCCTGTACCTTCGCACCAGCCGACAGGAGCCGCTCGATCAGCACGATGGCCGGCGCCTCACGCATGTCATCGGTCCGTGGCTTGAACGCTAACCCCCACACGGCAATCGTCTTGCCTGTGAGCGACCCAAAGTGCTTCTCCATCTTGTCGGCCAGCACCGACTTCTGGCGGGAGTTGACGTCCTCGACTGCCTTCAGGATCTTGAAGTCGTATCCCTTGTCGGCCGTGAACTTCACGATGGCCTTGACGTCTTTCGGGAAGCAGCTGCCGCCGTATCCGATTCCCGGGAAGAGGAACGAGGGCCCAATGCGCCGGTCGGATCCGACCGCCTTCCGCACTTGGTCCACGTCTGCCCCAAAGGCTTCGCAGACGTTGGCGATCTCGTTCATGAACGACATCTTAGTCGCCAGCAACGCGTTCGCCGCATACTTGCACAGCTCGGCACTCGGGCAGTCCATCACCATGATGGGCGCTCCCGTGCGAGTGAACGGCGCGTAGAGCTGGCGCATCACCTCAGCGGCTTTCTCATCCTCGGCGCCTATCACGACGCGATCGGGTTTCAGGAAATCGTCGACCGCCGCGCCCTGCTTCAAGAACTCGGGGTTGCTCACGACACTGAACGGGTGCGTGGTTTCGCGGCGGATGATCTCCCGAACCTTCTCGGCCGTTCCGACAGGCACCGTGCTCTTGTCCACCACGACCTTGTAGCCGTTCATCGCCCTGGCGATATCGCGGGCCACCTCAAGCACGTGCTGGAGGTCGGCCGATCCGTCCTCGCCCTGGGGGGTGCCAACCGCAATGAAGATGACCGACGACGAACGAACCGCCCGGGCTAGTTGTGTCGTAAACGTCAGCCGTTTCTCGGCGCGGTTGCGACGGACCAACTCCTCCAACCCGGGTTCGAAGATAGGAATCTGCCCCCGGCGAAGCATCCGAATTTTCGACTCGTCCTTGTCCACACACACGACGTCATTGCCGGTCTCGGCAAGGCAGGCGCCTGCCACCAATCCTACATAACCTGACCCCACAACAGCCAGTTTCATGCGCAAGACTCCCCGGAAACGTCGAGGGATGAAGACAGCAGGGGCGAACGGAAAAACATCTGAACGTACTATAGCCCTCGTGGGGTGTCAAGCCATTGACAATCAAAGAGTTGCGGGTGATCAAGAGGCTTCAACGGGGCACGATTCGGCGATCGGCGTCGCTTTCGGGATACGATACAGGGCGCCTGCGATGCGCCTTCTCCTGGATTACCGACCGGCGCTCCGCTCCCGCACCGGCGTGGGCGAGTGGATTCACCAGCTCGCCCGTACCTTGATGGGGCTCAAGGCCGCCGGCGATCCCCTGGCTGCGGATCTCGACCTGACGCTGTTCACCAGTTCCTGGTCCGAACGGCCGGAGGGTAGCGCGCGCAGGGAACTGTCGGGAGCGACCATCGTCGACCGGCGAATCCCGGTTCGACCCCTCACGCTGGTCTGGAACCGGCTGGGATGGCCCGCCGTTGAGACCCTCGCACCCGGTCCGTTCGACGTCGTGCAGGCGACCGGGCCGATCATGTTGCCGTCGCGCCGAGGTCGGCGCGCGATCACCGTCCACGACCTCGACTTTCTGCGCCATCCAGAACGGACTTGGGGAGAAATGCGCCGCGACTTCCCTGCGCTGGCCCGGAGACACGCGGCCGGGGCCGACATGGTGGTCACCACCTCCGAATTCTCAGCCCGCAGCGTTGAACGCCAGCTTGGGGTGCCGGCGTCTCGAATCACCGTGTGCCGCCCAGGTGTCCCGGACTGGGCTGCTGCAGCCGGCCGCCAGGACCCTCGTCCCGGGCCCGGCTATGTCCTGTTTGTGGGCACACTGGAACCCCGCAAGAACGTCCCAGGACTTCTCGACGCCTACCAACGGATGGTGGCCAACTGGCCAGATGCCCCCACATTGGTCCTGGCAGGCGGTTCCACGCCGGCGGCTGAACCCTGGTTGGCCAGGATTGCCGACGGGCCATTGGCGGCCAAAGTCGAAGCGCGAGGCTATGTCGCCGACCGGGACCGCCGCGCGCTCTACGATGGGGCGGCCGTACTGGTGCTGCCGTCCTTTGATGAGGGATTCGGCCTCCCGGTGCTGGAAGCCATGGCCGTGGGCGTGCCGGTTGTGGCGACGACCCGCGGAGCGATACCGGAGGTGGCGGGCGACGCTGCCCTGCTGGTGGATCCTGAAGACGGCGACGCCATCGCCCACGCCATCAAGCGCGTGTTGACGGAGCCGGGATTGGCCAGCTCACTTCGTGCCGCCGGTTTTACGCGAGCGCGCAAGTTCGATTGGGCTGCCTCCGCCCGCACGCTGCTTGAAGCCTACCGCCTCCTGCTTGCCTCTCCGCCAGCGGCGATTGGCGCGAGGCAGGAGCCCAACTGAGCATGCACATCGGTATCGACGCACGTGAACTTGGCGGCCATCCGACCGGCGTCGGCCGGTACTTGTCGCAGTTGCTTCAGCAGTGGACTCGCATACACGAGCTGCGGGATCACCGCCACGAGTTCACCCTCTACGTGCCCGCCGATTCCGGCTCGCGATCAACCCACCTGTTCGCCGACGGTTCGATGCGCTATCGCCTTGTCCCTGGGTCGCCAGGGACGTGGTGGGAGCAGGTGTCACTGGCGCGCGCGGTGGCCGCCGATCGCCCCGATGTCTTCTTCGCGCCGGCCTACACGCTCCCGCTGCTCCTGGGCTGCCCCTCGGTGCTGACCATCCACGACGTGTCCTTCCTGGCGCACCCCGAGTGGTTTGCGCCCCGGGAGCGCTGGCGCCGCACCTGGCTGACCCGCCTCTCTGCGCGGCGCGCCACGCTGGTGTTGACCGATTCCACGTTCTCCCAACTGGAGATTGAGCGGCGGATCGGCATCGCCGCCGGGCAGGTGCGGGTGATTCGACTCGGCGTCGCACGCCCTGGTGTTCTGGCGGCCCGCGACGCGATCTCGCCGGGTACCCTTAGCGATACACTCCCGGGATTCGCGGCACGCGAACCGCTCGTGCTGTACGTGGGTTCGGTCCTCAACCGCCGCCGCGTGCCTGAACTCATGCAGGCGTTTGCCCGGGTTCACCGGCAAGTCCCTGACGCCCGGCTGGTCATCGTCGGAGAAAATCGCACGTACCCGCACCAGGATCTGGCGGCCATGTGTTCGGCTCTTGACATCACCAGCGCGGTTGATCTTCGTGCCTACATCGATGATCGCGCGTTGGCGGAACTGTATCGCCGGGCTCGCGTCTTTGCGTTTCTTTCGGAGTACGAGGGCTTCGGTCTGACACCGCTCGAAGCCCTAGCGTCGGGGATTCCCCTGGTAGTGCTCGACACGCCGATCGCGCGGGAGGTGTGTGGCTCGGCTGCCAGATTCGTCGTCGCAGGCGATGTCGACGGTTGCGCCAAAGCCCTGACGCAACTGCTGACCGACGCCAGCGCCCACGCCGACTCGTTGCGTCAGGGGGCCGAGGTCCTGGCCCGCTACTCCTGGCCTGACGCCGCCAGCGCCACGTTGGACGCGATCGAGACGGCAGAAGGACGGCGATGACCGATCTGACCATCGTGATCGTGTCCTACAACACCCGGCAGGAACTGGACGCGTGCCTGGCTGCGCTTGCGGCGCACCCTCCCCAAACCTCGCATGAGGTGGTCGTCGTGGATAACGCCTCGACCGACGGTACGGCGGCGGCCGTCGCTGAAACGTGGCCGGACGTTCGTCTGATTCGAACAGAACGGAATGTGGGTTTCGCCGCCGGCAACAACCTGGGAATTCGGGCCAGCTCGAGCCAGTATGTGCTGTTGTTGAATAGCGACACCCTGGTTCCAGACGGCGCTATCGATCGGCTGGTGGAGCGGCTGAACGCCGATCCGAACGCCGCCGCCGCCGGGCCTCGGATTGTCGATGGCGCCGGCAAAGCGGAATTGTCATTCGGGCGAATGATGAGCCCGTTTCACGAAGCCCGCCAGAAACTGATCGTCAAGCTGCACGACGCTGGCTTCGCGCCTGTCAGCCGGTATGTCGAGCGCATCACACGCGAGCCCTCGAATCCTGACTGGGTCAGCGGAGCCTGCTTGCTGGTCTGCCGGGAGGACGCAGTGGCGGCAGGCCTGCTCGACGAACGGTACTTCCTGTATGCGGAAGACGTCGATTTCTGTGCGGCGTTGCGGGCCACAGGAAACCGTATCTGGTTCACGCCGGACGTCGAAATCGTACATCATCGAGGGCGAGCCGGGCGGCAACGGCCGGCGGCCACCGAATTGGCATACCGTCGAGCCCAGTTGGCGTTCTACGCCAAGCATCACCCAGCCTGGGTCCCGTGGCTGCGTGCCTACCTGCGTCTTTGCGGCAAGCTGCCGCCGTCCTAG
>CAYHRK010000044.1:0-6662 GCA_964358795.1 uncultured Vicinamibacterales bacterium | reverse complement strand
AGGGGCGGTGGAGGGCTGTGGTATCGTGAGGACCTGAAACGAGGCCTCGCACGTGCGCATCGCGATTGACGTCAGAAAACTGCACGATTTCGGCATTGGCACGTACATCCGTAACCTGCTGAAGTACCTCGCCGTCATCGATCAGGAGCATGAATACGTCCTTTTTTGCCGTCCACAGGATCGCGAGGACATTTCGACGCTCGGGCCCAATTTCCACGCGGTAATCGATCGGTCCGGCCATTACTCCCTGGCCGAGCAGTTCACGATTCCCGCTCGGCTGTTGGCCCGGCAGGTCGATCTGTTTCACGCGCCCCATTACGTGCTGCCGCCGCTGGTGCCTTGCCGCTCGGTGGTGACGATCCACGACTGTATTCACCTGATGTTTCCGCAGTATTTGCCGCACCGGCTGGCGCATGTCTACGCGCGGGCGAGCCTGTGGGCCGCCGCTCGCCGTGCCGAGCGGATTCTGACGGTCTCGGAGACCTCGAAAGCCGATATTCTGCGGTACTGTGACGTGCCTGCCGATCGCATCACGGTCATTCCCAATGCCATCGATGCCTGCTTTGCGACTGGGCCTGGCCGCGAGCATGTCGAGCGCACGAAGGAACGCTATCAGCTGGACGGACCGTTTGCGTTATACGTGGGGAACATCAAGCCTCACAAGAATCTCGAGCGCCTCATCGACGCCTTTCACCTGCTGCGCCAGCAGGGATTCGAGCATTTGAAACTCCTGATCATCGGCGACCAGATTTCGAAGTTTCCGAGACTCCGACGGGCGGTCGATCGTTACAAACTCCACAAGCATGTTCGCTTTCTGGGGTTTGTCGGCGATGACACGCTGGGGGCCCTGTATCGCCTCGCCACGGTCTTCGTGTTTCCGTCCTTGTACGAGGGTTTCGGACTGCCGCCTTTGGAAGCGATGGCCAGTGGCACGCCGGTCGTCACCTCCAACGTCTCGTCGTTGCCGGAAGTGGTCGGGGACGCCGCGGTACTGGTCGATCCGTACAGCGCCGAGGCCATTGCCGAGGGCATGCGGCGGGTGCTGACCGATCCGGGGCTTTGCGCCACCTTGCACCAGCGTGGCCTGGAACGGGCACGAACGTTCTCGTGGGAGGCGTCGGTTCGGCGCATTCACCAGGTCTACATGGACGTGGCGGGACAGCGATCGTGAGACGACTGGCATGAAAGTGGCCCTCGTTCACGATTGGCTGACCGGTATGCGCGGCGGCGAGAAGGCGCTGGAAGCCATTTGCCTGGCCTTTCCGGATGCCGATCTGTTCACGCTCCTGCACGTCCGCGGGTCGGTGTCGGCCACGATCGAACGCCGGCAGATTCGTACGTCATTCGTCCAGCACCTGCCGGCCGCCGCGCGTCTCTATCGGCACTATCTGCCGCTCTTGCCGGTCGCGATTGAGCAGTTCTCGTTCGATGGGTACGACGTGGTCATCAGCGTCAGCCATTGCGTCGCCAAGTCCATCGTCCACACCGCGCGAACCCGGCACGTGTGCTATTGCCTGACCCCCATGCGATACGCGTGGGACCAATTCGGTGCCTATTTCGGCGCCCAACGGGTCGGGCGCCTCGGCGAAGCCGTGCTGCGCCCGGTGCTGGCGTGGCTGGCGCGATGGGATGCGGCCACCTCGGGTCGCGTCGATCGGTATGTGGCCATCTCCCGTTACGTGGCCGATCGAATCGCGCGATACTATAATCGACACGCGCAGATCGTGTACCCGCCGGTCGACACCGTCTTCTTTCACCCTGATGGGTCGGCCCCACAGCGATCGGCTCTGGTGGTGTCCGCGCTCGTGCCCTACAAGCGGATCGAGATGGCGATGTCGGCGTGCACCCGGGCTGGCGTGCCGCTACGCATTGTGGGAGAAGGTCCCGAGCTGACCCGGCTGCGGAACCTGGCCGGGCCAGGCATCGAGTTTCTCGGACGCGTAGACGATGAGAGGGTGCGGGCGTTGTACCGCCAGGCCGGTGTCGTGTTGATGCCGGGCGTCGAGGATTTCGGCATCGTGCCGGTCGAGGCGCAGGCGTGCGGCCGCCCCGTCGTGGCGGTAGCCGGCGGCGGCGCGACCGAAACGGTCGTTCCAGGCGTCACCGGGACACTGGTTCGAGAGGCTGGCGAAGAAGCCTTTGCCGACGCCGTCGTACGCACGCTCGACACGCGTTTCGACCCGGCGGTGATCCGGGGTCACGCGGCGCGCTTCGGGTACGAACGATTCGCCAACGACATTCGGTCGGCCGTTGACGAGGCGCTCGCGACAAGTTGAGGACATGGTCAAACAGTACAAACGCGCGCGCGTGGCGTTCTATGTCGTCTCCGACGCCATCCTCGGTGTCGTCGCGTTTGGCGCAGCCTACGCCGTCCGGTTCGAGTCCAACCTGATACCGGTCACCAAGGGACACCCCCCGATCGCCCAATACCTGGCGGTGCTGCCTTTCGTGATGGTCCTGGTCCCTATCGCGTACTACTTTCAGGGGCTCTATAGTCTGCGACGAAATCGATCGCGGGTCGACGATTTCTTTGCCGTCTTCATCGGCAGCGTCGTGGCCGTGGTCTTCGGCGTGGTCAGCACCCTGTATTTCCAGGCGTACTACGTGCCGGCGGCGCTGAAGGACCGGGGCGCGCTCGAGGTCTCACAGCTGGTGTGGGGTCTGTTCCTGGGGCTGAACGTCGCGCTGACCTTCGCCTCACGCGAAACGGTGCGGCGGATTCTGGAGCGGCGCTGGCGTGCCGGCGTCGGGCTGAAACGGATTCTGATTGTCGGAGCCGGCGAGCTGGGCAAGCTGGTCGCCGACAAGATTCTCGAGCATCGCGAGCTCGGCTACCAGATTGTGGGGTTCGTCGACGAACGCGCCGAACAGGATCATCTGGGCTACCGGGGCCTGCCGTTGCTCGGCACCACCGTCGACACCGGTGCGGTCTGCCGCCGTGAGCGCGTGGACCAGATCTACGTGGCGCTGCCCCTGGAAGAACACGCGCGCTTGCTGCAGGTGATCGAGGCGGCCGCCAAGGACCTGATTGACGTGAAGATCGTGCCGGACCTGCTGCAGTTCATCGCGCTGCGTGCCCGCATCGAAGATCTGGATGGTGTGCCCATCATCAACCTCAACGATGTGCCTCTGCAGGGCTTGAGCGCCTTGACCAAGCGGGCCGTCGACCTGGGGCTGACCGTGCCGGCCTTGCTCCTGCTGGCGATTCCGCTGGCTCTCGTCGCGTTGCTCATCAGGCTGACCTCGCGCGGACCGGTACTCTACCGCCAGGAGCGCATGAGCCTGGACGGATCGTCGTTTACCGTCTACAAGTTCCGATCGATGTATCACGAGGCCGAGGCGAACACGGGGCCGGTCTGGGCGCGAGACGAGGATCCGCGGTGCACCCCGGTTGGCCGGTTCCTGCGGAGGTTTGACATCGACGAATTGCCCCAGTTGATCAACGTGCTCGGCGGCGACATGTCGCTGGTGGGGCCGCGCCCGGAGCGCCCCTACTTTGTCGAACAGTTCAAGCACCGCTACCCCCAGTACATGCTCCGGCACAAGGTGAAGTCGGGTATCACGGGCTGGGCTCAGGTCAACGGGTGGCGGGGGAATACGTCGCTCGAAAAGCGGATCGAGTACGATCTGTACTACATCGAAAACTGGTCGCTCCGCCTCGATGTGAAAATCATGTGGCTCACGCTCGTGCGGGGGTTGGGCCTCTACAAACAGATTCCCGCGTAGTAGACGAGACAGCCCATGCCACGGGTGGTCATCACGGGAGCCGCAGGATTCATCGGGTCGCACCTGGCCGAGACGCTGCTCGACCGGGGGTACCACGTTGTCGGCATCGACAACCTGCTGACCGGTGATATGGCCAATATCGCGCACCTGGCGAACCGGGACTTCCTGTTCATCAAGCACGACGTCACCAACTACATCTACGTCGATGGACCCGTGGACTTCGTGCTGCACTGGGCCAGTCCGGCCAGCCCGATCGACTACCTGGAACTGCCCATCCAGACGCTGAAAGTGGGCGCGCTCGGCACCCACAAGGCGCTGGGCCTTGCCAAGGCGAAGGGCGCCCGGTTCGTGCTCGCCTCCACCTCGGAAGTCTATGGCGACCCGCTGGAGCATCCGCAACGGGAAACGTACTGGGGCAACGTCAACCCGATCGGCCCGCGTGGCGTGTACGACGAAGCCAAGCGGTTCGCCGAGGCGATGACGGTGGCGTACCATCGGTTTCACGGCGTGGACGCCAAGATCGTGCGGATCTTCAACACCTACGGCCCCCGCATGCGCGTCAAGGACGGGCGAGCCGTGCCGAATTTTATCTCCCAGGCCTTGTGCGGAGAGGATCTGACGGTGTTTGGCGACGGCCGGCAGACGCGCAGTTTCTGCTACATCAGCGATCTGGTTGAGGGCATCATCCGGCTGATGCTCTCGGAGGCCAACGATCCGATCAACATCGGCAACCCGCACGAGTTGAGCATCGAGGAGATTGCCCGCACGATCCTGCGGATGACCGGATCATCAAGCCAGTTGGTGTACAAGGCCCTGCCCACCGACGATCCGAAAGTGCGCAAGCCTGACATCACCAGGGCCCGTACGATCCTTGGCTGGGAACCCACCGTGGCGCTCGAGCAGGGTCTCGATCGTACCATCAGCTATTTCAAGACGAAGCTGGCGTCTCGTTGATGATCCGCCTGGCCAGCACCACGTAGTGAAGGCCGGAGACGAGCGTCACCACCAGGCACGCATACACGCCCACCGTCACCAGCGGTGATTCCTGGCGCAGGTAGTTGAAGAACATCACGACGACGCTGGTCAGGATGTAGGTGGCGGTGGCAATCTTACCGAACATCGACGGGCGGAAGGAGCGCGGCCCCAGTGCCAGGCTGACCACCGCCACGGTCAGCACAATCACCACGTCGCGGCTGATCATGAGCACCGTGAGCCACACGGGAATGCGGTTGGTCAGATTCAGGTTCGGCAACGACAACGTCACAAACGTCGTGACCAGCAGCAGCTTGTCGGCCGCCGGATCCAGCCACGCCCCCAGACTGGTTCGCTGATTGGTGATCCGGGCAATCAACCCATCCAGACCATCGGTGACACCGGCGGCGAAGAACACCACCAAGGCCCATCCCAGGTGGTCGTACACGACGAGAATCACGAACGCGGGAATCAGGAACATCCGCAGCAGAGTCAGCTGATTGGCCAGCGTCAGCGTGGTCATAGCGCTACCAGGTTCCGCCCGGGCGTCGGGTCTTGTGAATGAGCTGCTCCAGTCGATCGATCACCGCGACGGCCTCGACGCCCGACACGGGCCGGGAAGGCCGAAACGCCCCATTCTCGACCAGGGACATGACGCCGGATGCGACGGCGATGGCGGCATCCGGGTAGCTCAGGTGATCAACCCCCAGATCGGCGATCGGAATGCGGACCTCGGGCGGACGCCGCAACCCGACACCGGCCGCTGCCAGTGCGCGCGTCACCACCTGCGCCAGCTCGATGCGCCGGACTGCGGCCCGAGGCTGAAACGTGTGGTTGGCGTACACCTCCATGAATCCGGCGCGCGTCACGCTCAGAATCCAAGCCGCTGCCCAATGTCCTCGCACGTCGGTGGCGACCACGGCCGGGGCGTTCCGACCGGCCGGTATCGCCGGCTGCACCCGCACACCCAGCAGGGCCGCCAAGTCTCCCCGCGTCACCTGGGACAGCGACGCGATGGCCCTGTACTCGGCCGGAAACGCGGCGGTCGCTGCGCGATCGCGCAGGCGGTCGATCGCCTTACGCGCCGCATCCGACGCCTCGAGTGCGTACGCCCGCTCGAACGACGACACGGCTTCAGAGAGCGCGCCTTGCTGTTCCAGCGCTTCTCCGAGCAGCAGCCAGGCGCGCGGATCGCGGTCGTCGAGCGCCAGCGCCTGGCGCAGATGCGCCACCGCCGATGAGGCCACATGCAGGCGCAACTCCGCGGCGCCCAGATCGCGATAGAGAAAGGCGCTTGTCGGCGACGTCGCGACGGCCGCCTCGTACGCGCGCCGCGCTTCGTCCCACCGTCCCGCGTCGGCGGCATTCGTGGCCTGCGCCATCAGCTCGCGCACGCGGCCAAACCGCAGCACATCGAGACGACGCGTCAAGTCGCTCAATCCCGGATCAGCGGCGAGCGCAGCCTCGAAGCTGGAAATGGCGGCCTCATGCTGCTGCGAGGCGAGCAACACCTCGCCTTTTCCCGCCAACGCCGGCGCATAGCGGGGAAACTGCCGCAGGACGCGATCGACTCGGCCCAGCGCGTCGGTGGGTTTCTGTCCGGCAACCAATGCGTACGCCAGCGCCACTTCGCCCGGGTAGAAGGCTGGCGTGCGCTTGACGAGCGCCAGCAGTTCCCGTTCGGCTCCCTTGATGTCGCCGTTCTGCAGCAGCTGCCAGCCGCGCAACTGTGCCGCGCGTGTGCGGTCGTCGCCCAGGCCGGACGGGGGCTGCGGATAGACGAAGTCCGGATAGCGGGGTGTGGTGGGCGCGGGCGGAACCATCACGCGGGCGGCACACGACGCGGCCAGGGCCCCGGTGACGACCACCGCCACCACCCTCGAGCGTGATCCGATTCTGGCAGCCCGTGGTGCAAGTCCGTCTGCATTCGACCGGCGCTGCATCCCGCCTGGCTGCGTTACTCG
>CAYHRK010000043.1:0-21249 GCA_964358795.1 uncultured Vicinamibacterales bacterium | reverse complement strand
TCGAACACAGCTCGTCTTGACAACTGGTCCTACCATATGTATAAGACGGGTGGCCGTCACGCGGCTCACCGATTGGCAGGTATGCAGTCGGGCCACTGGCCGTCGGGGCCGGGAACGTCTCGGCGACGCCGTGCGTGTAGGTCCTGAATCGGCCACCGCGATGTCTTGTCGCACCCGGATGTCGGGCGGTTCCTCGGCCCAGTGTTCATCCCCGTAGGATGCTGTGAGAGGGAGGAGACGATGAAGAGACTTGTCTTAGGTGGCCGGAGGTGTCTGGTTGGACTCGCCGTCTGCCTGCTTGCGGCTGTCACGGCCGTGCACGCGCAGGAGTTCCGCGGTTCGATCAGCGGTCGCGTCACCGACACGACCGGCGGGGTCCTGCCCGGCGTCACGATCACCGTCCGCAACACCGCCACCAACGTCACCAGCACGTTGGCGACCACCGACCGGGGTACCTACACGGTGTCGTACCTGCAGCCGGGCGTCTATGAGATCGATGCAGAGCTGATGGGGTTCCGCAAGGAAGCCCGCCAGGTGCAGGTGCAGATCGCGGACCGGATGGAACTGAATTTCGAGCTCCACCCAGGCGGGCTCACCGAGACGGTTGAGGTCCGGGCGGAAACGCCCCTCCTGCAGACCAAGGGCGGATCGCTCGGCCAGATCGTCGACGAGAGGCGCGTGGCGGCTTTGCCGCTGGGCGACGGAAACCCGTTCGTGCTCTCGCGGCTGGCCCCGGGCACCGTGTTCTTCGGCGACTTGAAGTTCGCGCGCCCGTTTGACAACAGCGGTACGTCGGCGATCGCCTCGTCAGGTGCGCCGGGCGGCAACGAGTTCACGCTCGATGGGGCGCCCAACACCGGGAACCGGACCTCGGGCGAGGGATGGCGCGTGGCGTACGTGCCGCCGTCGGATGCCGTGCAGGAGTTCAAGGTCGAGACGACGACGTTCGATGCGCAGCAGGGCCACACGGCCGGTGCGACGGTGAATGTCGCGCTCAAGAGCGGAACCAACAAGCTGAAGGGTACCGGCTATGCGTTCGTGCGCAACGACAAGCTGGCCGAGAACGACTTCTTCCTGAAGCGGGCCGGAAAGCCGAAATCTCCCATGTCGTACTACCGCTGGGGTGGCACAGCTGGCGGTCCGATCGTCCTGCCGAAGCTGTACAACGGGACCAACAGGTCGTTCTTCTTCATGTCGTACGAACGGTTGACCGATCGGTTCCCCGAGCCCAACCAGTTCACCGTACCGACCGATGCCATGCGGCGTGGGGACCTCTCCTATCTGCTGCCGCTGGGCATCCAGATCTACGATCCCCTCACCGCGCAGAAAGCCGGCTCGACGATTGTCCGGCAGCCGTTTTTCGGCAACATCATCCCGACCGATCGGATCAGTCCTGTCGCCCTGGCGTACATGAAGTACTTTCCCGCGTCGAACCAGGCTGGCGACTCCCAGGGCCGGAACAACTTCTCCAGCCCGCAGCCGCGCACCGACACGTTCGACTCGTGGTCCGGCCGCGTCGATCACACCCTGACCGACAAGCAGCGGTTCTTCGCGCGCTTCGTGTACAACAATCGCCACGAAGAACGGAGCCAGTGGAGCGGCGAGGTCAACGGCATCGTGCCCACCGGCAACAACCTGTACCGCATCAACTATGGCGTGGTGGCCGACCACACGTACACCATCACGTCATCGACGCTGCTCAATGTCAGGGGCGGCTGGTCGAGGTTCGAGGAGCACAACATCCGGCCCCACCAGGGCAAGATGGACATGTCGGTGCTCGGGTTCTCGTCGCAGACGCTCGGGTATTTCAAGGGCATTTCGTACCTGCCACGCTTCTCGATCGGCGATGTCAGCGACCTCGGCAACACGGTGGGCGGTTGGACGCAGGACGACATCTGGTCCATGCAGGCCACGCTCACCCGGATCTTCGGCAGCCATTCGCTGCGCGCCGGGTACGACCTGCGTGGGTACCGGGAGTACTCCGCCCCCTCGGGAGACCTGGCCGGCCAGTTCAACTTCACGACCGACTACACACGCGCCGGCAGTTCCTCGTCGTCGGCTCCGATCGGGCAGCGGTTCGCGGCGTTCCTGCTGGGGCTGCCCAACGGCAACCAGATCGACATCGCTACCGCCAGCGACGCCAGGTCGCTGTACCACGCATTGTTCGTGCAGGATGACTGGAAGGTGGTCCGCAGGCTGACGCTGAATTTCGGCCTCCGGTACGACTACGAACTCGCCCCCCTGGAAGTCCAGAACCGGAACATCCGGGGCTTCGACCCGAACGCCGCACAGCCGATTGCCCCGTCCGCCCAGGCCGCGTATGCCGCCAGCCCCATCCCTGAACGGGCGGCGAACACCTTCCAGGTGAAGGGCGGCCTGCTGTATACGAGCCCCGAGAACCGCAGGTTCTGGACGCCGGAGAAGACCAACGTCCAGCCACGCGTCGGATTCGCCTATCAGATCACCGACAAGACCGTGGTCAGGGGCGGCGCGGGTCTCTACGCCGTGCCCTTCGTCATCGACGGCGTGCGATCATACGGCTTCGCGCAGTCGACACCCATCGTGGTGACGCCCGACGGGGGATTGACCTTCACCGCCAACGCGCAGAACCCGTGGCCCACTGGGCTGATCAGCCCTTCGGGCAGCAGCCTGGGCGCTGCGACGTACCTGGGCCGGAGCATCACCTTCACGCCAACCACGCGAACAAACGCCCGGTCGTGGCGCTGGGTGGTCAGCCTGCAGCGCGAGCTGCCGGGCCACTGGGTCGTCGAGGCGTCCTATGTCGCCAACCGGGCGTCCGACCTGGGCACGAGCCGGGACCTCAACGCGGTGCCTGCGCAGTTCCTGTCCACCAGCCCGATTCGGGACACGGCGGTCATCACCCAGCTGGGCCGGCAGGTCACGAACCCGTTTGCCGGTCTCATCCCGAATGTGTCGCTCAACGGCACGACGGTCTCGGCAAACCAGCTGCTGCGGCCCTACCCCCAGTTCACCGGCGTGGCCGGGCAGATGTACGACGGATCGACGTCCTACAACTCGTTCCTCCTGAATGTCTCGAGGCGCTTTGCGGCGGGTTATGCGATCGACGTCAACTACACGCGCTCGCGCCTCTGGGAGGACCTCCTGCGGCTAAACGCCACGGACACCACCTACCAGCACACGATCGGGCGCAATGACACGCCGCATCGCGTCGCGGGCAGCGTTGTCTGCGACCTGCCCTTCAAGGCCTCGAACCGGGTGGTAAACGGGTTGATCGGCGGCTGGAGCGTCAACGCCACGTTCCAGCTCCAGAGTGGCCGGCCGATCACCGACACGCTTGGCAACCTCTACTTCAAGGGGGATCCGAACTCCTTGAAAGTGGACTGGGCGAAAGCCAAGAGCAACCAGCCCATCTTTGACACCAGCGGCTTCTACTTCTCCGACGAGACGGTGCAGACCAATGGCGTCGTGGATCCCGCGAAACAGCGGGCCGACTCCCGGATCAACCTGGCGAACAACATTCGCACGTTCCCGCAGCGGATCGACGGGCTGCGCACCCAGGTGCTGAACGAGTGGAACATCTCGGTCATCAAGCGGCAGCCGCTCAAGGGGCGCGTCCGGCTCGAGTTCCGCGCGGAGATCCTGAACGCGTTCAACCTGGTGTACTTCGGTGGTGTGGGTCTCGATCCGCGCCAGTCGACCTTTGGGCTCGCCAGCTCCCAGAGCAACCTGCCGAGGGAGATCCAGTTGGCGATGAAAGTGCTGTTCTGACCGCAGGGGCGGGTTTCAGACTCGCCCCTCGCTACTTTCCTTATGGAGGTGTTCCAGTGTCGCATCATTCTCGGCGGACATTCCTGAAGACGACCGGGGCGGGCGTGGTCGGCGCGGCTGTCGCGTCGCACGCATCGAGCTACGCCAGCATCCTCGGCGCCAACGATCGCGTGCGGGTCGGCATCGTCGGGTTTTCCGACCGCTGCCGATCGGCCCTGATTCCCGCGTTTCGCAAGCAGGCCGACGCCCTGAACTTCGAAATCGTGGCGGTGTCTGATATCTGGAGCCGGCGACGGGATGAGGGGGCGGCGTACTTGGAGAAGCTGACCGGCAAGCGTCCGGTCACGACGCGCAACAACGACGAACTGTACGAGCGCAAGGACGTGGACGCGGTCATTATCGCCACGGCCGACTTCCAGCACGCCCTTCACGGAGTCGAAGCGGTGCGCGCCGGACGCGACGCCTATGTCGAAAAGCCCATGGCCAACACGATGGCCGACGCGCGGGCAATCCGCCAGGCCGTGAAAGACACAGGGAAGATTGTCCAGATCGGCACCCAGCGACGCAGCGAAGCGGTCTACCAGCGGGCCTGCGAGTTCATCAGGTCCGGCAAGTTCGGCGAGATCGCGATGGTCGAGATGAGCTGGAACGTGAACCAGCCCGCCCGGTGGCGGCGTGCGGCACTCGTGAAGCAACTGGCCGAACAGGACACCGACTGGAAGCGCTACCTCCTCAACCGGCCCGTGGAGCCGTTCGACCCGCGGAAGTATCTCGAGTTCCGTCTGTTCTGGCCGTATTCCTCCGGCATCCCCGACCAGTGGCTGGTCCACCAGATCGACACGGTCCACTGGTTCACCGGGCTGCCGCGGCCGCGCAGCGTGGTCGCCAACGGTGGCATCTACGTGTGGAAGGACGGGCGGCGCAACTGGGACACCATGACGGCGGTCTTCGACTACGGCCCGCTCACCGATCCGTCCAAGGGGTTCCAGGTCGTCTACTCGTCACGCATGACCAATTCGGCCGGCGGCATCAAGGAGCTGTATTACTCAAACGGGGGCACGCTCGATCTGGACAAGAACAGCGTGACGCCAGCCGGCGGGCTCCGGGAAAAGGACGCCGCGGTGATGGGACTCCCCGCGAACCTGCTCGCGGAGCAGCTGCTCGTCGACCAGGCAGCGGCGGTTGAAACGAGCGCCGATACGGGCGCCGACAGCGCGACCAGCGCCAACGTGCGCAACTGGATGGAGTGCGTTCGCAGCCGCAAGACCCCGAACGCCGACATCGAGGCGGGGTACAGCCATTCCGTTGCGCTGTGCATGACGATCGCGGCGATCCAGACGGGCCAGCGAGTGACGTTCGATGACGCCAAACAGGACGTCGTCGCAGGAGGCATGGCGAGCCATGGATAAGCACAAACAGACGTTCACGCGCATCATCCGGCTGGGCGCGCTGCTCGCCGTCGTTGTCTGGAGTGGCGCGGGCACCGGATTGGCGGCCGACCAGCGCGGCGTCCGCCTCGTGCGCGACGATGCCAACCGGCGGGTGGACGTGCTGGTCGATGGCCAACCGTTCACCTCCTACATCTACCCGACGACGTTGAAAAAGCCGGTGCTCTATCCGCTGCGCAGCGCGAAGGGGACGATCGTCACGCGCGGCTTTCCCCTAGAACCCCGGGCCGGCGAGCGCGTCGATCATCCACACCAGGTCGGACTGTGGTTCAACTACGGTGACGTCAACGGCATCGATTTCTGGAACAACTCCGACGCGATCAAGCCCGAGGATCGGCCGAAGATGGGCACCATCGTGCATCGGGCCGTGACCGCGGTGCGCGAGGGAGCCGACAAGGGCGAACTCGAGACCGATATGGACTGGCTCCTGAGCGACGGCAAGGTGGTCCTTCGCGAGCACACGCTGTTTGTGTTCCGTGGCGAGGCGGGCTGGCGGAGCGTGGACCGCATCACCCACCTCGAGGCGCTCACCGACCGCGTGGTTTTCACCGACAACAAGGAAGGCGTGATCGGCCTGCGGGTGGCGCGGGCGCTCGAGATACCGTCCAACAAGCCCGAGGTCTTCACCGACGCCAGCGGGCGGGCGACGACGGTGAAGACGATGGACAACACCGGCGTCAACGGTGTGTATCTGACGAGCGAGGGCAAGCAGGGAGAGGCGGTGTGGGGCACCAGAGGTCGATGGTGCCTGCTGAAAGGCCGCGTGGGTGAGGAACCGGTGACCATCGCCATCCTCGATCACCCGTCGAACCCGGGCTTCCCGACCTACTGGCACGCGCGAGGCTACGGTCTGTTTGCCGCGAACCCGCTCGGCCAGAAGGCGTTCAGCGACGGGAAGGAATCGCTGAACTTCGCGCTGGCACCGAACCAGGGCGTGACGTTCCGGCACCGGGTGCTAATTCTTTCGGAGATTGCCGCTTGGGACCGAGCCGAGGCGGCCTACAAGGAGTTCGTCGCCGCGTACCGATAGCATGATCTCGAGGGAGCACTAGGTGAAATCCCAGCCACCCAGTCGTACCGGCGGCACCGTCAGTCGCCGCCAATTCATTTCCACGTCGATCACCGCGGGGGCAGCCTTGTCGGTGCTGCCCGGACGCTTGATGGGTCTGGCCCCCGAGTGCCCGAGCCACGTCGTGCCCGCCGACCGGCCGCTCCGCCTGGCGTTCATCGGCATCGGCAACCGCGGCAACGACATGATCAAATCCTTCGCGGCCACGGGTTTGGTCACGATCGCGGCCTTCTGCGATGTCGATCTCGACGGCCGGCACACAGAGCAATCCCGGCGGCTCTACCCGGCGGTGCCGCGGTTCCGGGATTCTGGCGCGCTGTTCGACAAGATGGACGCCGAGTTCGATGCGGTCGTCATCTCCACGCCGGATCATTCGCATTTCCCGCTGGCGATGCACGCCATGCGCCACGCCAAGCATGTCTACCTGGAGAAACCGCTGGCGCACACATTCCAGGAAGTCGATCTCCTAGTCGCGATGGCAGCCAAAACGGGCGTGGTTACCCAGATGGGCAATCAAGGCCATTCGGGCAACAACTACTTCCAGTTCAAGGCGTGGACGGAGGCCGGCATCATCAAGGACGTCACGATGATCGTGGCGTACATGAACTCGGAACGGCGCTGGCACGGGTGGAACGTTGATGGCTTCCCGATGGGTGAGCCACTGCCGCCGGGGCTGGACTGGGACCTGTGGCATGCCGCACGGCCGGTCCATCCCTTCAGTGCCCGCCTGCACCCGCAGACCTGGCGTGGCTGGTTCGCGTACGGCGATGGCGCCTTTGGCGACTGGGGCCCTCATATTCTGGACACCGCCCACCGCTTCCTCGAGCTGGGGCTGCCACACACCATCGAGGCCGTCCGGCGTGATCAGCCGAACGAGTTCATCTTCCCGCAGGCGTCAACGATTCGTTTTGCCTTCGCGGCCCGGCCCGGGATGCCCGCCGTCGAGGTGTTCTGGTACGACGGCGTGGGGAATCGACCGCCGCTACCGGCAGAACTTGGCCCGGGTGCCACGCTGACGGAACAGAACGGCAAGTTCATCTACGGCAAGAACTTCGTGTTCCGCGGCGGCACGCACGGCGACACCTTGCGCATCATCCCCGAGGACAGGATGCGCGAGATGGCCGGGTCGCTCCCGAAGATCTCCGGCGGATTCTCAGATCACGTCACGAACTTCATCCGGGCGTGCCAGGGCACGGAGGAAAGCCGCTCGCCGTTTCGGATATCCGGGCCGCTGACCCAGGTGTTCCTGCTCGGTGTGATCGCGCAACGCCTTGGAGGCTCACTCTCCTTCGATCCCGTGCGCCGGGAGTTCCCCGGCAACGCCGCCGCCAACCGATTGCTGGCCGGGCCACCGCCGCGTCCGGGCTGGGAGCAGTACTACCGGTGAAAGGAGTGGTCGATGACATCAGCATGTTCACGCCGGAGTTTTCTGGCCGGAGTGGGAGCCGTTCTCGCCTCGTCGGCGGCGCCAGTCCGGGGGTTGTCGGCGCCCGGGTTCGACACATCGCCGATCGATCGCGCGGACCCGGCCATCGCGGCGGCAACGCCCGAGATCCGGTTCGGGTACTCTGCCATCACATGGAAGGAGGATGACCGGCAGGCCATCGCCGATCTCTCCGCGCTCGGCTTCAAGGGCATCCAGCTCCGTTCGAACATCCTCAAGACGTTCGGGACCCAGCCACAGGCCCTGCGCGAGCTTCTCGACAAGCACGGCTTGACGTTCGTCGCCCTGTCGAGCGGCAACGTCCGCCTCGATCCAGCCGTGGAGGCCGACGACCTCGCGCTCCACGCCGCTCACGCCAAGTTCGTTCATGATGCCGGCGGGCTCTACCTGCAAGTCACCGATCAGCGGCCGAAGGGACGGGCGGTGACGCCCGACGACTACAAGCGCATGGGCCGGCTCATCACCGAGATCGGGAAGCGCAGCGCGGACGTGGGCATCCCCCTCGGCTACCACAATCACCTCAACGATCTCGGCGAGCGACCCCGGGAGGTCGACTGGATCCTGGAGGCCGCCGATCCGCGCTACGTGAAGCTCGAACTCGACACCGCGTACTACCACCTGGGCGGCGGCAGCCCGGTCAAGGCCGTCGAGAAGTACGCCGACCGCTTATTGTTCCTTCACATCAAGGACGCGAAGGCCACCGCACCACCCGTGCCGGAAGGGGAAGTGCAGCGCGCCTACACGTTCGTCGAGTTAGGCGAGGGGCAGGTCGACATCGCCGGGGTCCTTGGCGCGCTGAAGCGCGTCAAGTTCCGCGGATGGGCGGTGGTGGAACTCGACAGCGTGCCCGAGAAAGAGCGTACACCCAAGCAGTCGGCTGAGATGTGCAAGCACTACCTCGAAGACAAGCTCGGATTGAAGATCTGACGCTCCACGCGCCCGATGCCGGATCGCGCGTTCTCCGACTTCGATCTGACGTGGGACTGGCGGATTGCGCCGGGCGCCAACAGCGGCCTCAAGTACTTCATCACCGAGAAGCGGGGCGCCGCCATCGGCCATGAGTACCAGCTCCTGGACGACGATGTGCACCCGGACGGGAAGAACGGCCCGACCCGACGGACGGCGGCATTCTATGATCGTTCTTCGCCGCGGCTTCCTCTTTGCCGGTCTTGCTCGTCAGCATCCAGGACAGAAAGCGATCGACTCACAAGCGCAGGCTCCGCTGATCGGCAGCCGACCGATAGGCCGGATGACGGGGTGGCCGTGCCGATCAGGGGCGGCACGGCCACCCGGTCCCCGGACAGTCGCTAGACGACGGGCGCCCAGCCGGGCTCGTAGTCGCGTCCCCAGAGTTTCGCGGCTTCGGCGTCGTTGGTGATGTGGCCGTTCGCCGGATCGCAGCGGAGGTCGCGGCGGACGCGCCAAGCGATGTTGCCGAGGTGCAGGAGGGCTACGCTCTTGTGGCCTTCTTCCACGGGACAGTTGGGCCGCTTGCCCGTCCGGATAGCGGCGATGAAATCGGCGACATGTAACTGATCGAGGGCCAGGCCGCTGCCGCTCACGGTGTTGGTCGGATCGGCTGACTCGGCGTCGCCCTTGACATTCTTGACCACCTTCCGCTTCGCGTCGAACACCGTGTAGTCGTTGCCATCGAGGAGAACGGAGCCTGCGGTGCCGTACACCATCACGCCGCGGGGAAGCTGCTCGGACGGATGGCCGTTGCAGCTGCGGCCCTCCCACGCGATCGTCTTTCCCTCGGCGAAGTCCCAGCCGATCGTTTGGGTGTCGGGTGTCTCCCAGTCGTCGTCGAAGTGATAACGGCCGCCGCTCGAGGTGACGCGCGCCGGCCAATCGACGCCCAGCGCCCACCTGCAGACGTCGAGTTCGTGGGTGCCGTTGTTGAGGGCCTCGCCGGTGCCCCAGTGCCAGAACCAGTGCCAGTTGTAGTGAATCAGGTTGTCACGGAAGGGGCGGCGCGGCGCCGGGCCTTGCCACAGTTCGTAGTCCAGCCATGCCGGGATCGCGCCGGGTTTCCCGCGGCCGATCGAGCCGCGGCTGTTGACGTACCAGCCGCGTGCGAAGTACGCCTTGCCGACGATTCCCTCGTGGATCTCCTGGATCGCCTGCTGCATGTTCGGGAAGGATCGGCGCTGGGCGCCCATCTGGAGCACCCGCTGGTGCTTCTTCACGGCCTCGACCAGCAGCTCTCCTTCGCGAGGGTTGTGGCTGCACGGCTTCTCGACAAACACGTGCTTGCCCGCGGCGAGGGCCATGATGGCCATCGGCGCGTGCCAGTGATCGGGCGTGGCGATGGCCACCGCGTCGAGGTTCTTGTCGTCGAGGGCCTTGCGAAAATCCTTGAGGCCCTTGGGCTGCGCCTGCTGTCGCTTGGCGGCCGCCTGGAGTCCCTTGGCGATCGCGCGGTCGTCGACGTCGCAGACATGGCTCACCTCGACCCCCGGCAGGCTGGTGAGGCACGTAATGAGCGCCGTGCCGCGGCCGTTGGTGCCGAAGACAGCGGCCGTCACCTTGCCGTTGGCGCCGGGCTGGCGCCGGAAAGCCGCGGCGGCTGCCGGCGTCGTGGCCACCGTCCCGGGAAGGCCCAGTCCGATGCCGGCGACACCGGCCTGCTTCAAGAAATCGCGACGATTGATCGAATCAAGCATGAGCGTTCATCCCCCTGGACGGACCGCCGTTGCGGCGGCCCCTGGCGACAATCGGTCTCCTCCTGCTGGCGCGGGCAGGCTCAGAAGGTCATCTTGAAGCCGAACCGCAGTGACCGCTCGCCGAACGCGCTCGTGATCTGTCCGAAATTCGCACTGCCGAACGAGCCGCCCGGGTTGTTGAAGTGGGGCGTGTTGGTCACGTTGAACACGTCGATGCGGAATTCGGCCGAGATCCGCTTCGGAAGTGTCAGCTTCTTGGTCAGCGTCGCGTCCACGTTGAGGTACCTCGGTCCGTCCAACAGAGCATTGCGGCCGACGTTGCCCCACGTGGCTGGGGCTGGCGCCGAGAAGACCGAGGTGTCGAACCAGGGGGCGCCGGGACCGATGCCGCCCAGCACCTTCGGGGTGCCGCCAGCGTCAGGTCGCTGCGTGTTGCCGGGCGCCCTGAGCGTGGCGCCGCTGGCCGAGAAGCCGATCGGGAGTCCCGACTGCGCGATGAGGAACCCTCCAACCTGCCAGCCGCCCAGGATGTGGCTGAGCACGCCGCTGCGCAGCCAGTGGCCGTTGGGTCCCACGGGCAACTCGTAGAAGAAGCTGAACACAAGGTTGTGGAGCCGATCCTGATCGGTGCGCGCCCAGCTCCTCTCGATGTCGGCCGGCGTCGCAATGCCGCCGTTGCTGTCGCCGTTGGAGTAGCTCTTCGAGCGGCCGAGCGTGTACGACGTCGTGACGAGCAGGCCGCGCGAGAAGCGCCGGTCCACCTTCGCCTGCAGCGAATGGTAGGTCGACTTGACCGGAATCCAGCTATTGACGCTGGCCGTCCGCCCGAACGTCGTGAAGTACGGCCGGCCGGCGTTGTCGGCGCCGAGCACCGTGCCTGCATTCAGGTTGATCGACGCCAGGATGTTGCGGCCGCGGTTGCCGACGTAGGCGGCTTCGAACGACCAGGACCCGAGCTGGTGCTGGTAGGCCAGGTTCCAGGAGTGCAACGAGCCTTCCTCGAGATCCGGCGGCACATAGAAGTACTGCTGGTTCTTCAGTGCCGACGAGCTGGCGTTGATGATGCCGCTTGACGGGATATCCGCGACGATCGGGCTGGGGAAGCCGTTCTTCATCGAGCCGGCGGCCGCGAAACTGCTCGGCGCGTTAAACGAATTGTTCTGCTTCACCGGGAAGTTGTACGCGTAGCCGTTGTCGGGGAACGGGATCGTGCTTACTCCGTAGCCGCCCCGCACCACCGACTTGTCGGTGATCCGGTACGACACCCCCCCTCGTGGGGCAAAGTTCTTCCAGTTCTGGCGCACGCCGATGTTGTTGGGAACGTTGCCGTAGCCGGCCACCCGCAGCGTGTTGGTCGCCGGGTCGTAGTTCGAGAGCCCGCCCTTCCCCTCGAGACCCACAAACGGCGTGTAGAACTCGTGGCGCAGGCCGAGGTCCACCGTCATTTTCGGCGTGACGGCCCACTTGTCCTGCACGAAGGTGAAGAACGCCCAGTGACGCGTGCCGGGGTTGATGACCTTGAGATCGCGACCGATGAACGACGGGACGTCGAGGAGGAAGGACGCGAACGAATTGGCGAAGCCGTTCTGCGAGGCGGAGTCGGTCGGGCTCGCCGTCTGCGGGCCCCGGAACTGGTACTGCCCGCGCGGTCCGCCGTTGTCCTGGGTCTGCAGGAGGAAGTCCCGGTTGTGGCGGAAGTCCTCACCGAACTTGATCGTGTGGTTCCCCTTCACTTTCGTGAAGACCGTGGCGAACTGGACGGTCCGCTCGGATCGGTCCCACGGCAGGCTCGCGGAGAAGCCGACCATCGGGGAGCTGAACCCGCCGACGTCGATCGTCGTGATGCCGCTCGAGAACTCATCGAGGTTCGCGCCCTTAATCCCGACGTCATCCGAGGTGCGGAGCCCACTGCCCGCCGCGACCGCCTTGTTGTGGTAATAGCTCATCCCGCCGCGCGCTTCCATGAGAAACGTCGAACTCCACGTGCGCGTGTAGTTGACGCCCATGCTGTAGGTCGTGTCCGTGCCAATCCCGGAAAAACCCTTCCCGCCGCCGCCGTAGATGCCGAACACCGGCGGATCGGAGATTTCCGGGCGCATGAAGCTCAAACGCGCCGAGATCTGATTGCTGGGGTCGATCTGGTAATTAAATTTCGTGTCGAACGAGTCGGTCGTCTTCACCCGCACGTACGGCGTCTGGAAGTTGGTCTGGCCTGCTTGGGCGCTGAGGTTCGGCGGCGGCAGGTTCGCGAGAATCGCCTTCGCGATGGGGCTGATGCGATCGGCCGGGATCATGTTGTTCAGGAACGGCGTCCGTCCCGTTCCATCCGCGTTCCCCGTGGCCGGATCGTAGATGATGGTCGGCGCCCCGCTGAAGTCGCCTGTCCGGTACGCCATCGGCGGCAGCGTTGCCCGCGTCGTCCGGCCGGAGTGGTCGATGGTGCGCTGGTAGTCGCCGAAGAAAAACAGCTTGTCGCGCCGGAGTGGCCCCCCCAGCGTGAAGCCGATCTGCAGGTACTCGGTCGACGGATTCAGGTGGGAGAAGTACCCCGCCGCGTTCGTCTTTTCGTTGTTGCCGAACGCGAAGAGGCTGCCCTTCAGGGTGTTCGTCCCGGACCGCAGCGTGACATTGGTGATGGCCCCACCGGCGCGGCCGAACTCGGCGTCGTAGTTGCTGGTGCTGATGCTCACCGTCTCAATCGCCTCGGCCGATGGGATGAGCGTCGTGAGAAGCCCGGTTCGGTGGTTGTCGTCGATCCCCTCGAGCTGGACGTTGTTCGCCAGCCGCGACTGGCCGTTCACGTTGGTGGCCAGACTGTCCTGCGCGTTGAAGAACTCCGAGTGGGGACGCGACGGGCGCGTGGCCCCAGGCACCGCAACCAGCATCCCCTGGAAGTTTCGGTTGTAACCGAGCGGGGCTTGCTGCAGTTGTACGGAAGAGATCAGGCGACCGGTGTCCGCCCGGTCGGTCTGCAGCAGCGGCGCCTCGCCCACGACCGTGATCGACTCGGCGATGTCGCCGACCTCCAGCTTCAGATCGACGCGCACCGTCGTGTTGACCTGAACCTCGACGGCCTGACGGACCGTCTTCTTGAACCCGGACAGCTCTCCCTCCACGCGGTACGTGCCATCCTTGAGATTCGAGAAGATGTAGTGGCCCGTCTCGTTGGTCACGGCCGCATAGCTGATGTTCGTGTTGATCTCGGTGATGTTCACGGTCGCGCCCGGAATCGGCAGGCCCGATATGTCCTTGACGTTGCCGAGCAGCGTGCCCTTGACGGCCTGGGCGTCGGCTCGGCTCGCGCCACCGAGCGAAAGCGTCAAGAGGACAGCCAGTCCGGTGATGAACTGCCGGAGACAACCCGGTTTCGAGAAAAAGTGCTTCATCCCCTCCTCCATATTCCCAACAGGCATGTTCCAAGATGGGCGGTGGATGCGCGCCGCGCGGCACGCAGACTGCCCGACCCGAATCAGGTGGCGGTCGGCTGTCAGTGATTCGACCAGAACAGGCTGCCGAAGGCCGCGTGCCAGCGGTCCCGCCCTCGCGCAGCGCGTCTCGACGCTCGTCGTGCAGCTCTCCACCGTCTCCGCTCAACACCGGTGGTCATGCCTCTCGGCCTCGCCGAAGGCAGGCGTCGGATGTTCTTATAGGCGGACGGCCGCTTGAAGTCAAGCGAGAACCGCCGGGGGTCCCGCGCTCGGACCAGCTCACGATCGGCTACGAGCACCAGATTGGCGGATCGATCTCGGCCAGCGCGGACTATGTGCGCGTGTTCGGCCGGACGCTGCTCCTGACCCAGGACTTGAACAAGGGCAGCCGCGCCACGACCTCGGCGACGGCACCCGTCGTGCGGCCGAATCCGAATTTCAGCAACGCCGTCAACACGCCGGTCAACGTCAAGAACTTCAACGGCCGCCGCAACGGCGCGCGCGGGCCCGGCTTCTTCCAGTTCGATTGACGAGTGTGACTCGACACGACGAGAGGGGCAGGCGCCTGCGCGCCGGCCCTGACTGAAGCGGCCGCCCGAATCGAGGGGCCCGGCCCTGAGCGCAATGACCTCAGGCCGGAATCACGTGCCGTTGCGACCGCTTGAACGCCGTGGCGTGAGAAGTCCGGCCTACCGGCCGGGGGGCGCCGGTTTGGAGCCAGGCCGGCGGGCGAGGGTCTCGAGGTACGCGGCGAGATGCCCCATCTCACCAGGCTCGAACTTGGGCCAGAACGCGGCGCGTTCGGCCATCGTGCGGTGCATTTCCGGGGCGTGGTTCCACATGGCGGAAGCCAGACCCGCGCGATCGGTGCGCGTGGCGAGATCGGCCAGGTTGGGACCGCCGCCGCCATCCTTGTGGCACGCCGCGCAGCCCTTCCGGCGGAAGACCGTCTCGCCTGTCTCTGGATCGCCTTCTTCTCCGGCGTAGCCCAGGAAATACAGATGGGCAATCAGGTCAGCCATCTCCGTCTTCGAGAACTGCGGGAAGGGCATGCCCTGGGCGCCCATCCTGGCGCCCATGGCATAGCTGTGGTTCCAGAGCAGCCCGGTGATCTCCGATGCGGTCTTCGACAGCGTCGAGCGCGTCAGGTCCGGCGCCACTCGTCGGGCGCCATCGTGGCACGCGCCGCAGCCCTTGCTCCGGTACACGATGGCCCCGCGGGTGGGGCTCGGCAGCGGCTGCAGGGTGACGTCCCTCCCGGGCCGATGTCCTTCGATCCGGATCAGGGCCTGGATGTCCGCCATGTCACGACCGGAGAACTGCGGGATGGGCGTGCCTGTTCGTACCTGCGCCTGTTGCATGCGCGGGCCCGCATTCCACATGGCCTGGGCGAGAGCGGTCGACGATGTGTACTGGCTGAAGCGATCGAGCGGCCGGCCGATCGACGCGCCCCGCGTTCCAAGCGAGTGGCACGACGCGCACAGAAGCCTGGCGTAGGCCTCGCGGCCCCTCACCGCGTTGCCTGGCTCGTCGAACAGGCGCAGGTAGTAGAGGTAGCTCAGGATGTCGGCCATTTCCGTGGGATCGAGCGTCGGCCACGGATAGCCGAGCTTGTTGACCTGGTCGATCATCTGTGGCGTGTGATTCCAGAAATCGCCTACCAACTCGTAGAAGCTCTTGCCCGCGACGACCACGCTGATCTCGGGCCCCAGCGTGCCCCCGTGTCCCCACACCGAATGACACGTGGAACACCGCTTTTCTTCGAACTGCTGCCGGCCACGGAACGGGTTGCCCTCCTGCGGCGACGGGCCCTCTCGCGCTGACATCTCCACCGTCAGGGCGGCCAACGCCAGCGCGGACGCCGCAAGGCGGGCCAGTCTCCTGCGCGCGGCGGCGGGACGCGAATTCGGGGCGACGTCTCGTGAGTTCATGAATCCACCGCCGCGAGATTGTCCGGAAGGTACGAGGCCACGCGCTCGGCGACCTGATCGACGGACTTCTCCCGGCCCTCCTGAATCTCCCAGATCGAGATGATTGGGAAGAACTTGGTTGCGACCATGTAGACCAGGATGAAGCCGGCGAGCGTGCCTGACATGATCGACACCTCGACCCACGACGGAATGTAGTGCACCGGCAGCGCTCCGATGCGCGCGTGCAGCGACGTCGGGACGACGATGTTGAATCGCTCGAGCCACATGCCGATGACGACGGCAATCGACGCGATGGTCGTGCCGGCGACATTACGCGTGGCCCGGCGTGCCATCAGCACGAACGGAATGACAAAGCAGCACGCCACCATCGTCCAGAACGGGACCGCGAAGGCGCCCGTCAGTTTCGAGTACAGCGTGGCCAGCTCCGACTCCTCGCCGCCGTACCAGACCGTGAGGTGTTCCGCGAACGTGAAGTAGAACCACACCACGGTCGTCACGAACAGCAGCAGACCCATGTTGTTGAAGTGCACGTCCTTGAAGTACGCCTCGAGCCTGTAGACGCGGCGCAACACCGTCATCGCGATGATGAGCGCGGCGATGCCCGAGAAGATCGCGCCTATCACGAAATACGGGCCGAAGATCGCGCTGTGCCACATCGGCTTCAACGTCAGCGCGAAGATCCACCCGATCACCGTATGGACCGACACCGCAATCGGGATCACGGCCACGGCCAGGACCCCGATGATCCGCTCCAGCGTGTGGCGTGCGGCCGGGGTGTCCTGATAGCCGATGGCGAGGAACGCGTACAGCGCGCGGGGCCGGAGGCCGAGATCCCGGATGCGCGCGAGGTCCGGGATCATCGGCACGTACAGGTAGATGCTGCTGGCCGTGAAATAGAGGCCGATGCTCAGGACATCCCAGAGCAGCGGAGAGAACGGCTGCGCATGCAGAAAGACATTCAACACGCGGTCGGGACGCCCCAGATCCAGGATGGGCTGCACGGCGCCGAAGCCGATGACCAGCACGGTGATGAACTCGGCTGAACGCGTGATGGATCGACGCCACTCGGCGTTCGCCACGCGGAGAATTGCCGAAATCAGCGTGCCGGCATGCGAAATGCCGATGAAGAACACGAAGCAGATGATGTAGATACCCCAGTACTCTGGCGTGTTCAGTCCCGTCGCGCCGAGCCCATCATGCAGTTGATAGACGTACGCGAAGGCGCCCCAGGCGGCGATCGCGATCATCACGATCGCCCACCGCCAGAACGTCTTCGTGGTACGGACGAGCGGCATCAGGAGCACGCGCTCGTCCTGGGGCAGGCTGGAGACAATCTCGAGATCAGTCACGGCTCAGTCCCGTCGAGACAAGTAGAAGACCTTTGGCTGCGTGCCCAGGCCTTCCTGAAGGCGGAAGGCGCGGGAATCGCGCGCCAGTTCCGCGACCCGGTGCGAGGGGTCATCGAGATTGCCGAACACGATGGCCCCGGTCGGACAGCTCTCACCGCACGCGGGCACGTAGTCGTGCTCGCGCAGTTGACGGTGCTCGACGCGGGCGATCTCGCGCGCCTTTTGCAGCCGGTGGCTGCAGAACGTACACTTTTCGATGACGCCGACAGGCCTGACCGACACGTCGGGGTTCAAGCCGGGTTGCGCTGACGAAGGGTGCACCGGTCCATGCCAGTTGAAGAACTTCACCGTGTAGGGGCAGGCGTTGGCGCAATACCGGCAGCCGATACACCGGGCGTAGATCTGATTGACGATGCCCTCGTGGTCCTTGGATGTCGCCTGCACCGGGCAGACCAGCGTGCATGGCGGGCGGTCGCAGTGCATGCAGGGCTGCGGCACGAAACGCGCCCGCACGTCCGGCCACTCGCCCTCGATCTCCGTGCGCACGTGCATCCACGAAATCGTCCGGTGTTCGCCCGCGGCCTGCGGTCCGCCGACGGCAATGTTGTTCTCGGACCGGCAGGCGATCTCGCACGCCTGGCAGCCGTTGCACCGATCGAGATCGATGACCATTCCCCAGCGCGCCATGCCTGTCTCCTCAGAGTCGAACCAGCCGCACGCGGGTTGAGTACCAATCGGGCATGCCGCTGACCGGGTCGTCGCCTCCGCCGGTCGCTGCCAGCGGGTTCGCTCCGTTTGGCTCGCCCCATCCCTCCACACGCGTGTGCAAGCCGTACGGCACATTGACCACGCCAGGCTGCGCGCCTGGAAACACCCGAACGACCGCCTCGAACGCGCCGTGGCTCGACTCGATTCGCACGCGCTGGCCGGACTGCAGGCCTTGCTTGCCCGCCGTTTCAGGCGCGACCTCGACCCAGGTCTCCCACGCGCTGTCGTTGAGGACGCCGAGATGCTCCAGCAGCCACGGCATCAAGGCGACTCCCCCCGACGCGAGCGTCATCACGCGGAACGGCACCAGTAAGAGCGGGAACTCCCCAGACGGCTCTCCCTTAGACGGCGGCGCCGGATCGACGGGCAGGAATCCTTCCGCGAGCGGCTGGCCCGACTTCTGAAGACGCTGCCGGGCCTCGGCAGGGAAGATCCAGACGCGCCCGTCCGGGTGCTGCGACAGACCGCTGCCGTCTTGATAGTCGAGAAACGGATCGAACCACCCGCCCGAATCGAGGATCGTCTGCCAGAACTCATCAGGCGATTGCCCGTGCGGGAGCCACCATCCGCGTCCTTCGAGTTCGCGCAGTTCGTTCTGGCGGAATCGATTGACGAACGCGCTGCCCCGACTCGCGTCGGCAAGCGCGAGTCCTCGCTGGTGCACCAGTTCTTCGACCGACGTCCATCGAGCCCACGTCGCGGCCTCACCGCCGAGTCGCGACGCCAGGCCGAGAATGACGTCGCCGGTCGCGCGTGTGTTCTGGAGCGGCGTGACAACGGGCCGCACCACTCCCCACACCGGTGATGGCACGGAGGCGGGCGCGAACCCATCCTGCCAGCGCTCGAGGTAGGTGTGATCGGGGAGCAGCAGATTCGCGTATCGAGCACTCTCGTCGAAGAACGGCGAGAACGACACGACCAGCGGTACGCGCTTCAGCGCCTGTATGACGGCGTCACGTCCGGAGGCCGATGCCACCGGATTGGCATGGTAGAGAAACAGCACCTGGGACGGCGTGCCACGGGGGCCCGTTGCTGCGGGCCAGGACGTTGACGTCAGAGGCGCGTTCGACAGGTCGAGGGTGCCCGCGGCCGCATGGTCGACGGGTCCAGGCAGAGGAGGCATCGGGGCCTGGATCATCAGGCCTCCCGGGCGGTTGAGCCTGCCGGTCAGCGTGTTGAGCCCATGAATGGCCAGCGCATCGGCCAGTCCGCCCGTGCGCCACGCGACGCCCTGATCCCAGATGGCGACGGCACGACGTGCGGTGCCGAACGTCTTGGCAAGGGCTGTGAGCCGGGCGACCGGGACGCCTGTGCGGGCCGAGACCTCATCGGGCCGGCCGTTCCTCAATACAAGCGTGCGGAAGCCAACGTGACGGGTTCCATCTGGCGCGGTCCAGTCTTCCCACCCCGACACCTCGCGCGAAATCGCGTCAGTGTCGTAGAGCCCTTCCTTGACGATGATGTAGGCGAGCCCCATCGCCAGCGTGCCGTACGTGCCCGGCCGAACCGGCACCCATTCGTTGGCACTGACGGCGCTGCGGGACAGTCGAACATCAGCCTGGATCCAGCGTGGGGACGGCCGGGTATCACCGTCGCGGGCTCGCGCGGCTTGAGGCAGGGACCACCAGGCTTCGGCGAGAGCGGCCCCGAAGGAGAGCACGAGATCGGCGCCGGCCAGATCGTACGCCGGCGGCGCTGAGATGCCCTGGCACATCCGCACGATGTCTGCCGAGCCATCGCGGTAGTCGTCCACCGAGACACGTGTCGTTCCCAGCACGCCGCAGAATCCGGCAAGCAGCTCGCCCATCACGCCGGAGGCATCGCCAACGAGCCATTCGACCGGCGTGGATGTTCCCGGCTGGCGGGCCGCTTTCAGCGCCGCCGCCACCCGATCCAGCGCGGCGTCCCAGGTGATCGGCTCGAAGCGATCCGATCCGGGCGGTCCCACGCGCTGCATCGGCCCCTTGAGCCGACCAGGGTGATAGAGCAACTGGAGACCAGCTCGTCCCTTCGGACAAAGCCCGCCCTGGCTGACCGGATGGAGCGGGTTGCCGTCGATCCGGCGAGGCTGGCCGTCAACGAGGCGAACGCGGATGCCACAGTGGGCGGGGCACAGCAGGCAGGTGGACGCGACGAACGTCTCTTCACCTGGCGCCCACTCGGGACCAACATGCGGGGATGGCAGCGGGAATTGGTGGGAGAAGGCCCCAAGTCCGAAGCCGATACCGGCACCGGTTGCACCGACCAGGAAGTTCCGGCGGGAAATGGCCACGGTCGTTCTCCCTCACCGGTGGCAGGCCGTGCAGTCGGTCTGCACGCTCTGGCGCGTGTGGCAGTTCGTGCACGTCGCCATGTCGATGTGCACCAGCGGACGCGGCGGTGGCGCCGTGGTGTCCGCGATGGCGCCATGGCAGGTGGCGCAGGGCAACTTCGCGATGGTGACGTGCCGGCGATGCGAGTAGTACGCGTGATCGGGGAGCCTGAACAGTTTTCGAAACGCCGGCGGCGACGGGCTGGCCCCGAGCGCGATGAGCTTTGCTTCTTCGGGTGATTTCGTCAGGGGTTGCTGGTGACAGCCGGAGCACAGCGCCAGATCGGGCAGGCCCGAGCGCTGGTGTTCGGCGAAGTACTCGTGGCAGGCCGAGCATTCCATCCCGGCGTCCTTCACGTGTTTCTGATGGTTGAACTGGATCGGCTGGACGACCGATTCGTTCGGGCCGAAGCTGGCTCGTCCGGCGACAAAGCCCCCGGCTGCCATCAGCACGGTGAACGCACCGAGCACGAGTCGTTCGGTCGGGCTAAGCTTCTCGTCGAACATCACGTGCCAGCTCCTGGTCCCGCATGGTGGCTGCCCCGCCTGGCTGCCAGCGAAGCGCCGCCTCAAACTGCCGAGCTCTCTCACGGGTGATCGGCGATGGGAGAGGCGCCGCCATCCAATTAGTCCGCTCTCCCTTCGTCATTCCCGCGAAGGCGGGAATCCAGAGCCTGGACCCCCGCTTGCGCGGGGGTGACAGAAGGGGCGCGGGCCTAGGTGGTCGCGCCTTGTCCGCCAGGGCTGAACGTCCGCAGCAGTTCCCGCGCCCAGAGAGCCTGGAACATCGCAAGGCGGTTGGCCATCAACTCGGCGAGCCCGCCGAGCACGACACGCTCGATCTCCGGATCGGCCGCGAACACCTGCAGCAGCTCCGGCCGTGCGAAGGCCATCACCTCGGAGGGCTGGCCCGCCCTGGCCGACAACGTGAAGCGGAACGGCTTGACCAGTGCGGACCAGCCGACCGTCTTGCCGGGACCCGCCGACTCGACGGTGATGTCCTTGACGACGCCACCCAGACTGATGGGAAAGCACAGATCAACCTGCCCGCTGGTCACGACGCTGACGTACTGCGCGGCGTCCCC
>CAYHRK010000042.1:0-21432 GCA_964358795.1 uncultured Vicinamibacterales bacterium | reverse complement strand
GACGGTTTCTCGACGATGGCTTCGAGCAACGTGCCCAGCGTCGCAAACACGATGGGTCCGACAACCAGACCGATGAATCCAAACGCGGCGACCCCACCCATCAGGCTGATGAACACGGCCAGCCCGTGCATGGTGGTGCGCCCCGACAACAGCAACGGCCGCAGCACGTTGTCGGACATGCTGATCACGCCGCCGCCGACGGCCACCAGAATCACGCCTCGCCAAATGTCACCCGTCCCGAACAGCCACAGGGCGGCCGGGCCCCACACCAGACCAGAACCTACCACGGGGAGGAGCGAAAGAAAGGCCGTCAGCACGCCCCACAGCACCGGCGAACGAAAGCCCAGCGCCCACAGTGTCAGACCGGTCAGCGAACCCTGGATGGCGGCGACCGCAAAGGAGGATCCGACGGTCGCCACGACGAGCTCGTACGTCTGCTCGACGATGCGATCGCGCCTGGCGGCTTCAAACGGCAACAACTCGCGGATAAGCGACGCGAAATGTCCACCGTCGCGCAGAAAATAGAACAGCGCGAACAACATCACGAACAACTGCAACAGGAAGCTGGCCACATTCTGCAGGATCATGGTGGCCTGTCCAGCCACGAAGGCCGCCAGTGTCTGGGTGACGCTCAACGCCGTCGAGGACAAGTCGGTCGGCATCTCGAACGGCAGCCGCTGGCGCACCGAATTCCAGATCGCCTGCACACGCGCGGGCGTGGGAATCTCGACGCCGGAGGCCCTGATCTGCTCGACCAGTGACACGACCTCGCGTGCCAGCATCACCAGCACCAGGATGGCGGGCAGCACGATCACCAGGCAGGCCACGACGGTCGTGGCACTGGCGGCGCCGGCCGGGCCCAGGCGCCTGGCGAAGCGGCTCTGAACGGGACTGAAGACGATGGCGAAGACTGCGGCCCACGCCAGCGGAGCGAGGAAGGGCCGCCCGATCTGGAAGGTGAGATAGCCGACCAGGAGCACGGCCCCGTAGAACAGCAGGCGTGCGAACCGTTCGCGCTCGGATTCTCCGTTGGCCATGGTGGGGTCGAGTGTACATCAGAGATCCGGCTGCTGTGATCTGCCGGGGCGGCGAAGGCGTGCGGTTGGGGGGCAGGCTGCGGTAGGATAGGCGGCTATGAGGAACAGCATGCCTAGCCGGCAGTCAACAATTCGTCGGTGGACGCTCGTCGTGGTTTGCGTCGCAGCGGCCGGGGTCACGGGTCCCGTCCAGGCGCAGCGCAGCGTGAAGCCGGTGCTCCACGGACGCCACTGGGTGGCCATTACCGGCAAACCGCTTGGTGCGACCGCCGGCGCCATGATCTTCCACAAGGGCGGCAACGCCGTCGATGCCAGTTGCGCGATGCTCGGCGCGGTCACCACCATGTGGGACACGCTCAGTTGGGGCGGCGAAACCCAGGCGCTCATCTACAACCCGAACACGAAGAAGGTGATCGCGCTCAACGCGCTTGGCGTGGCACCCAGCGGGGCTACACCCGAGTTCTTCAAGTCGAAGAACCTGGTGTACCCGCCCGACACCGGCCCGCTGGCGTCGGTCACGCCGGGCACGCCGGGCGGGCTGATGGTGATGCTGGCCGAGTGGGGCACGCTGAGCCTGAAGGATGTGCTCGAACCGGCGATCCAGATGGCCGAGGGGTATCCGATCGAGACGCAGCTCGTGAATGCGCTCGAACGCGACAAGGCGAAGTTGAAGGACTGGCCGTACTCGAAGGCCGTGTTCCTGCCGCATCTGGGCGAAGCCCACGAAGCGCCGGAGCCTGGCGAGGTGTTCAAGCAACTGGATCTGGCTGCCACACTGAACAAGCTGGTGGAGACCGAGCAGGCCGCGCTGAAAGCCGGGAAGACCCGGAAGGAAGCCATCTACGCCGCCTACGATCGGTTCTACAAAGGCGACATCGCGCAGGAACTGGTGCGCGGCTTCGCGGAGCAGGGCGGCCTGATCACGATGGACGACTTGGCGAAATGGCACCCGAAGATCGAAGAGCCGGTGATGACCACCTACAAGGGCATCGAGGTCTACAAGCTGACGACGTGGACGCAGGGGCCCGCCATGCTGCAGGCCCTGAACATGCTGGAGCACGCCGACCTGAAGGCGATGGGCTACAACAGCGCGCGCTACGTACACACACTGTACCAAGCGATGAACTACGCGTTTGCCGATCGCGACTTCTACTATGGCGACCCCGACTTCCCGCCCGCAGAACCGATCAAGGGGCTGTTGTCGAAGGAGTATGCGAAGGCGCGCTACGACAAGATCAATTGGGAGACCAACGACGCGAAGGCCAAGCCGGGCGATCCGTACCCGTTTGAGGGCAAGACCAATCCGTTCACGTCGCTGCTGGACGCGTGGGGAGAAACGCCTGCCAAGACCGTAACGACACAGCCCGGGAGCGCTGAACGCGAGATGTTCGACGAGGCGTTTACGGCGGGCACCACGTCCATTCAGGCCGCCGACGAACGGGGCTGGGTGGTGTCGGTGACGCCAAGCGGCGGATGGTCGCCGGCCGTGATCGCCGGCAAGACGGGCATCGGCATGAGTCAGCGGATGCAGGCGTTTGTGACCGACGAGCGCGAGAACCCGTTCAATATCGTGGCACCAGGCAAGCGGCCGCGCGTCACGCTAACGCCCAGTCTCGCGCTGAAAGACGGCAAGCCGTTTCTGTCGTTCGCCGTGCAGGGCGGTGACACTCAGGATCAGAATCTGTTACAGCTCTTCCTGAACGTCGTCGAGTTTGGCATGAACGTGCAGGCCGCCTGCGAGGCGCCCAACATCAACAGCTACCAGATGCGCAGTTCGTTTGGCGAGCACAAGTCGGAACCCGGGCGCATCACGTTGAACGAGAGCATGCCGGCTGCGATTCGCGCCGAGTTGGCGAAGATGGGCTACCGGGCCGAGTACCGGCGGTCGACATCGGGTCCCATCAACGCCGTGTTCTTCGACTGGAAGCACGGCACGTTCTGGGGCGGATCGAGCATCGACGGCGAGGATTACGGAATCGCGTGGTAGCGTCGGCTCCCGATCGGCTGCCGACAACCCCGTGAGGCGGGGATCGTTGAATGTCGGCTGCTCGAAGCACGACACTCGCTTCTGGCGGAAGCCTAGGCGCAGGGGCGCTTCGATGACATCGTTACCAGACGGGCGCCTAGAGAAGCTCCGCCTCAAACCGCCGAGTCCTCTCGCGGGCGCCTTCGCCCTAGGCTACGGCGGCCCAAGGGCGATCGGCTCCGGGAGATGCGCTACTACTCCGTCATTCCCGCGAAGGCGGGAATCCAGGACTGGACCCCCGCTTTCGCGGGGGTGACGAAAAACTTGCTTCATTCGGTGAGATGAAGCCCATGGAAGATGTCTAATGCGCCGCAATCGTTCCACTCTCCCTGCGGTGATGTGCGGCGCCGGCGGCGGCGCGGCGTGAATTCCCTGGAAATCGCCGGTGTCGGATTCGGGATCGTGGCGGTGTGGCTCACGATTCGCGAGAACCCCTGGTGCTGGCCGGTTGGGCTCGTCAACGTTCTGCTGTTCACGGCCGTGTTCGCTCAGGCACGGCTGTACGGATCGGCGGGGCTGCAAGTCGTGTATGCGGCGCTAGCCATCTACGGGTGGTACGCGTGGCTGCACGGCGGAGCCAACGATGGAGCGCTGCACGTTTCGCGCGCACCCCGCAGGGTGTTGGCGGGACTCCTGCTGGTGAGCACAGCGGTCGCGCTGCTGCTGGGCGTGGGGCTGCGCGTGGCCGGCGCCGCGCTCCCGATGGTGGACGGGGCCGCCACCTCGTTCAGCCTCGCGGCGCAGGCACTGCAAACGCGCAAGTGGATCGAGAACTGGCTGATCTGGGTCGTGGTTGACGCCGTGTACGTGGTGATGTACGCCAGCCAGACTCTCTACCTGACGGCTGGTCTCTACGCGGTCTTTCTGGTGATGGCCGTGATCGGCTGGCGCGCGTGGACGGGTTCGATGACGATCGCGCGGGCGGCATGAGCGACGGCCTGCTTCGCGTCGTGCTGATCGGGCCCGAATCGACGGGCAAGACGACGCTGTCGGAGGCGCTCGCCTCCCGGTACGGTGCCGAGTGGTCGGCGGAGTTTGCGCGCATCTATGTGGACATGGTGCGGCGACCGCTCACCGGCGCCGATGTCGAACCGATCGCGCGCGGCCAACTCGCCGCCGAAGATGCCGCGGCGGCACGCGCGACGCGCCTGTTGGTGCTGGACACGGATCTCGTCAGTACGGTCGTCTACAGCCACCACTACAACGGGTTCTGCCCGAGCTGGGTCGAGCAGGCGGCACGCGAGCGCCTCGGCGATCTCTACCTGCTGCACCATGCCGACGTGCCGTGGACACCGGATGGCGACCAGCGCGACGCGCCCGCTCGCCGCGACGAGTTGTTTGCCCGCTTTCGCGAAAGGCTGAAGCAATGGCAGGCCCCGACCGTAGATGTGCACGGTTCCTGGATTGAACGGGAGGCCATCGCCGCGGCCGCAATCGATCGGCTGCTGGGGTCTGGCGCCGCGATCGACAGCCGTCCGTCGTCGTGACGGACTACTCAAACGGCGCCGCAGGAGATCGCCCTGATGGCTCGCGGAAACAGGATGTTGTTCTCGAGATGGATGTGGGCGTGGAGATCGCGCTCCAATTCGTCGAGGCCGGCATAGAGCGCCTCGTACGTCTTGCATCCGTCACTTGGCACGGCAAAGCCGCCGCTCAGCGCTCTCATGCGGGCCAGCGCGGCGCCTGCGCTTTCGTGTTCCTGTTCCATCACGTGAATGGGATGGCTGATGTGCGCCGCCATCGGATGACTCAGGTTTCCCTGGTCCACCTGAACGATGATCGGAAACAGGATGCCCTCTTCCTTCATCATGTGCGATTCCATCTCGGCGCGCAGTTGTTGATAGACGCCCGCAACTTCGCGGGTTTCCGGATGGCGGTCGCCGTGCACCTCGGCCACCTTCTCGCTCATGCGCGACAGCCCGGGCAGGTCCTGCTTCAGCTTGCCGTGGTAGCGGCTGACGATATGCTGGACCAGTTCCGTGAGCGGTGCGCTGGTCCACGTGCGCGTGTCCGAGTCGGAATTTGTGCCTGCCGCGGCGATGTCCGCTCGCAGTGCATCCAGGCTCACACCCTGGGCCGCACAGACCTCCCCGATCGGACGCTTCCCCCCGCAACAGAAGTCGATCTGGTAGCGTTCAAACACTTTCATGCTGTCAGGGGCCATCGACACGATGTCGGCGATAGGAGTGGTTGGGGCGAAGTCCATCAGTATTCCTCCATGAGGGCCCGTTCGGGGCCATTACGAACATACTGACGCCTCCGGACTGGATGCTGTTATGACGCCGATCACACGGCGCGTGATAAAGGCGGCTCGTGCAAGCCGTTATTGGGGTCAGCGCTGGCGGTCATCATCGCTGGCGAGGTCATGGCCGGCGTTGGCCAGCAGGTCTTCTGCGCGTGTCACGTCTTCCGCCCAGACCGACAGCTGGATACCGCGGACCAGGCCCAGGGCCGGATCGAGCGAACCGCAGTCGTCGGAGCGCACAAACGCCTCGATGCCGGATGCCTCGAGAAAGGCCCGCAGCGGCTCAGCCTCGTGGCGGTAGTTGAAGGTCCGCAGTGTCACTGGCCTGGCCATGGTGTCCCTCCCGCGGTGATGGTGACAGCTTCCAGTCTAGTATTGCCGCATCATGCCGCCGCATCCAGGCGTGGGTGGACCATCGGGCGCACCGTAACTGGACCGGATGAGCCGGGCTGGACCGGCGGCCGTGACCGACAGCACAAACAGGCTGGCGCCCTCCGAGTCGCACACCGAAGTGTAGCCCGCGCGTCGCCGTCTCACCAACGGCATCGGGTGCTAACGGCGCTCACGCGGGCGGGCCTGGTACCACCGCCGCCAGCGGGGGGGTGTGCACCACCCATAACGTGACAAGATAGGATGGGCCGAGCGGGTTCATATGGCGCTGAAGATCGCGATCGTCACCGAGTACTACTACCCGTTGCTGGGGGGCATCACCGAGAACGTGCATCACACAGCCATCCGGCTGCGTGCCCACGGCCACACCGTGAAGATCATCACGTCAGGCGTGAACGGACTCGCCCTCCCGGATCACGAACACACGGAACCGGCCGCAGAGGTCATTCGCATCGGTCGCAGTATCCCAGTCCGGGGGAACGGCTCGGTGGCGCGCGCGACGGTCGGCATGCATCTCTGGCGCGATCTGCGAGCCATGTTCGTGCGCGAGCAATTCGACATTGCGCACCTGCACTCCCCGCTGGTGTTCACGCTGCCCGCCATGAGCGTGCTGGCATCGCCGTGCCGCTCGGTAGGCACGTTCCACACCTTCTTCGAAGGCAGCCGGCTGTACGTGGGGCTCCGAAGCGTGTTGCAGAAGCAGTTTCTCGACAAAATGGATGGCCAGAGCTTTGTGTCGAGAAGCTGCATCGATTCGCTGGCGCCGTTCTTTCGGCTGAAGGATCCCCGGGTGATTCCCAACGGCGTCGACATGTCGATGTTCAGTCCGGCCGTTCCGCGTCTCGAGGAATTCGACGACCGGAAGCGCACGCTGCTGTTCCTGGGTCGGTTCGACCCGCGCAATGGACTGGGCTTGATGCTGGAGGCCTTCGCTCTGGTGAAGCGCCGATTTCCTGATGTCCGCCTGATTGTGGTGGGCGACGGCGAACAACGGGCGTTCTACGAGCGGATGGTACCCGCCGATATGCGCGGCGATGTGCATTTTGTGGGGCCGGCGCTGGCGAAACGGCCCCGCTACTACGCCACGAGCGACATCTTCTGTTCGCCGGTCTCCCAAGCCTCGTTCGTCGTCACGCTGCTCGAAGCCATGGCCTCCGGCAAGCCGATTGTGGCCACCGACAACGTGGGATATCGCGACCTGCTCAGTCCGGACGAGAGTACGCTGGTGCCGCCAGCCAGCCCAGCAGCCTTCGCCGACGCGATCGCGGATTTGTTCACCAACGACCACCGCCGCAGGGAGATGGGCGAGAACGGGGTCAAGAAAGCCGCTCGGTATTCCTGGGACCGTGTCGTCGAGGCCACGCTCGACTTCTATCATGAGATTCTGAACCGGCCGTGATCTGGCGCGTCATCGGCGTGGTCTCGGCGGCGGCGCTCGTCCTGGCGGAACTGTCGGCCCGCCTGGCCCGCATGGTGGCTGAGGTGCCGGGCGCACCCAGCTGGCCGTGGTACGCGGTCTGGATCGCCGCGGCGACAGTCGTGCTGGTTGGCATGCTCGAACGGCGGGCGCCGTTGTTCGGCCGGGTGTTCTGGCGGGGGGCGGCCGACCGGCGCCTGGTGGCCATCACGTTCGACGATGGGCCGTCGGCCGCGTATACGTCGGCGATTCTCGACATCCTGCGCGAGCACGAGGTGAAGGCCACCTTTTTCGTCCTTGGCGTGAATGCCCAGCGACATCCGGAACTGGTCACGCGGGCGGCGCGCGAGGGACACGACGTCGGCAATCACGGCTTTGATCATCGTGTGTTGCCGCTCGGCGGACCGAGGTTCGTGCGCGACCAGATCGCACGAACGTCTGACATCATCGAGCGCCTGACGGGTACCAGGCCCACACTGTTCCGGGCGTCGCACGGCTGGCGCAACCCATGGGTGAATGGTGTGGCCCGTCAGCAGGGGTGCCGGGTCGTGGGGTGGACGCTCGGCGTCTGGGACACCGACCGGCCTGGTGCGGGCGTGATCGCGGGGCGCACGCTGATTGGCGCCCGCAACGGCTGCGTCCTGTTATTGCACGATGGCCGAGGCATCGAACCTGCGCCAGACGCCAGCCAGGTGGTGCACGCACTGCCCTCGATCATTGCCGGCTTGCGGGAGCGGGGTTATGAACTAGTGACGCTCTCGTCGCTCATCCGCCAGACCGAGCAGCCCTTGTCATGAAGTCATCTCAGGTGGTCCGCATCCTGACACTGCTGGTCAGCGTGGGTGTGCTCGCCGCGCTGGTGTGGGGTGTCGATCCGCGCGGCGTGATCAAAGCGTTCGAGGGTGCACGATGGGGCTTTGTGATCGCGACCGCTGTGCTCAACGTCGCCAACACGGGGATCGAGGCCGTGCGGTGGCGTTTGCTCGCCAGGCCGACGGCTCCTCACGTTCGCGTGCGTTCGACATTCAACGCACTGTTGGCCGGCACGCTCGGCAACGTGATGCTGCCGCTCAAGCTTGGCGACGGCCTGCGTGCGTACGTGTTCAGTGAAGCCGAGGCTGTGCCGTTCTCCGCGGCGATCTCGACGGTGGTGCTCGACCGGATGCTCGACATGTCAGCCTTCGTCGTGGTCGCGGCGCTGACCGCGCTGGTCGCGCCACTTCCGTCGGCGGTGGCCCGGGTGGTGTTGTGGGTGGTGGCCGGCCTTGCTGTCGGCATCGCCGTCCTGTTGCTCGCGTCCCGCCGGCCTGCCGGTGTCGATCGGGAGGCGGCATCCCGCCTCGGTTGTCTGGCCACGCAGGTCGAGCGGTTTCGCGCGGGCCTCTCCGCGCTGCAGAAGGTGTCGGTGCTGGTGCCAGCCGGCGGTGTGGCCCTGCTGTCGTGGGTCGTCAAGATGGCGATGGTGTGGACGATGTTCCAGGCGTTCCACCTCGCGCTGCCGTTCGGGGCGCCAGCCGTGGTGCTGATTATTCTGAATCTGGGCATTGCGGTGGTGGGTACGCCTGGCAACGTCGGATCGTTCGAACTGGCATCGGTCGGCGCGCTGAAGCTGTTCTCGGTGCCCGGTGACGTGGCGCTCAGCTTCGCCGCCGGCCTTCACGTGACCGAAGTGCTGCCGGTAGTGGGGCTCGGTCTCGTGCTGCTGTGGTCTGGCCGGCTGCAAGTGCGCCGCCTTCCCGGCGCGGAGGGAGCGTAACCGCCGGCCGCCAAGCCTCACGTTGCTCCGAGCACCGTCGGAGGTCTCGCTCAGCCCTTGGCCAGGATGGTCCGAAGCTGGTCGGCGCAGGCCCGGCTCTCGGCGTCGGCCGTGACGATCTCGATGGCGTCCGGCCCGGTGGCACCAAGCCCGAGCTCGACGGCGCGCGCGATCTGCTCCTGCTGGAAGATGGCGCGGCTCATGATCGCCTGATTGGCTCCGAGCGACTTGAGCACGGCCAGTCCAACCGCGTCCACCGCCACGCGGTCGTTGCCGGCAATCATCACATTGCCTGCCTTCAGTTCGCCGCGAGACGGCCCGCCATCGGTGAACGCGGCCACGCCGTCCAGTACGATGAGGTTCGGTTTGTAGCCCGTGTTCAGCTCCGCAATCATCCGTCGCATGTCGGGCGAGCTGTGCATCGATCGACGAATCGGTTTGGGTGTGAGGCCGACCGGCAGTTTCAGCGACATGCTGAAGACCCCGCCGAACCCATGCGTCTTGAGGCAGCAGGTGGACACGGTGTACTCGGCGTCGACCACCAGGCGCGGCAGGTGAAACCCCTCGGGCCAGTGCGTGTTGGCGGCGCCAAACGCCACCCAATCACGGTCGGCCGTCTGCTCGAAGTCGACGATGTCGAAGCGTAGATCGCGCGCGAGATCGAACGTGCCTTTCTTCTCCATGACCCCGCGCGTCTGGGGCGGACCGCTCGATTCCCCAAGCGTGATCCTGCGCGCATCGCGCTGGTGAAGCTCCATGACGAGCTGCGTCAACGTGTCGTTGTGCGTGGAACCGGGGGTGTCGTCCGCCGAATTGAAGTTCGGCTTCAGCACGACCTTCTTGCCAGCTACCCCTTGAGGGTTCAGGAGCGCGAGGACCTGGCTGACGCCGCGCTTGCGATCGGTGGTGCGTACCAGCGCCACGCGGCTTCGCCGCGGGGCGAGGACCTGTCCCCACCCCTCAGCGCCCGCGATCGGCGCGAACGCCAGGCTCGCCGAGAGGGTGCGAACAAATGTACGTCGGTCGATCCCATGAGTGAACGAGCGCATGGCGGCCTCCAATCGGCGCCGCGGCGCACGGCGGCGCCTCGGGCACGACGGATCCTACACCGAAGGTGAGGATCGTGACCACTGACGATCGCTTACATCGGTTCGTCAGCGCTTGGCCCATAAATCTGCGGGACCGTCGATCCCATCGGACGCAAGTACGTCGAGATCTGGCCGCGGTGGTGGACCATATCGAACAGGAACCCCCACGCGTTGTCGTACCCCGGCTCGCTCATCACTTCCTGGCCTTGGTACACGAAGGGGACTTTTCGCTCCCAGCGCTCCGTGTTGAGCGCATGCAGCCGCCGGGTGATGTCGTCGTGATGCCGGTCGTACGTCTCGAGGACCTCCTTGACGGTGGGAGGTGCAGGGACTTCGACCCATTCGAAGGCGCCTTTCTCGAGCCCTTCGGCCAATACAATCTCTTCGCGGACGATCAGCCATGCGATCTCGCGCGCCGTGCGCGATTTCGGGTCGGGGCGGTAGTCGGAGCCTTCGGTGATGCGTGAGAGCACTTTCTTGGTGGTCGGAGCCTCTTTCTCCCAGAATTTCAGGAACAACGCCTTCTGATCCATCGCGTCCTCCAGATTCATGCCCCGTCGCGTGCAGCGGAAGTACTGCGGGCGGCGGCGCAAAACGCAAGGATAGGCGAAGAAAACACGAAAGTCAAGCGCGGCCGAATCACCCTGCCGTTACAGATTCATCGTGGCGAACACCTCTATCGCCGGAGTACGATCGCCGTTGCAGTTGATTCTCCGCGGCGCTTCAAGATGCGTCAGCATGAATCCGAGCGACGCGTAGAGCCGCCTGATTCTGTCTGTTGCTTGGTTGACCAGGACAACTGGTCCTGGATGGCGGGCCAGCCGGTGCGCCGTTCGTTCCTGGTCTGACCAAGAGAACCCGCCCTGGGCGTACTGGGTGAACTCTACGTCGTATGGCGGATCGGCGTAGACGAAATCACCCGGCTGGAGCTCAACCGACTCGAAGTCCATGCAGGTAAACTGCCATCGGCGGAGCGCCTCACGGGACTCAGAGAAATCGCGCACGTATCCGATCTGGTTGTACCGACCGAAAGGGACGTTGAACTCGCCGCTGCCGTTGAATCTACAAAGGCCGTTGAAGCCGGTTCGGTTCAAGAAGTAGAAGAGGCTGGCCGCTTCACGCGACGATGACCGTTTCTTGCGAAGAAGTTCGTTGAAACGGACTCGGTGCCGGTAGAACAGGTCCTTGTCGTTGCGAAGCTCGATCTCGATGTGGAGTCCGCGCTTCAGCCAGCGGTAGAAGTTGATGAGATGAGGATTGACGTCGTTCAGCAGCGCGCGATCGGGCACGAGTCCCATCGTCACCGCAAGTCCGCCACAGAACGGCTCGACCAGACGGCGATGACTGTGCGGTTCCCAAAGAGGCCTCAGGTGCGGAACCTGCCACCTCTTGCCACCAGCCCATTTCAACAGAGGGGTGAGTTTCGGTGAAACCCGAGGAACGCCTCGCTGATCTTGTTTTCGCAGCGCGAGTGTCATGAACGATTGGAGTATAGCCGAAGCGCGTCGGAGGGCCGGCGCTTGTGCTGGTTACTAGCGATTCCGCATCAGTCGAGCCTCGAGCCGTGCTATGTTTCCATCCCATAATAGGCCATTCCCGCCACGCCGCCCCTAATCACCTCCTCAGAGGAGCTGTGTCCCATGAGCGCTGAAACCACTGTTCGTCGTCGATGGTCGGTCGTGTTGATCGGCGTATGCCTGCTGATGCTGGCAGTCGGGATCACGCAGGCCCGGCAGATGTCGCTCGACACCCGGGACCCGAAGCAGACCCAGGATGAGGCGTTCGCGAAGCTCTACAAGGAATGGACGGGCGACGCGAAGTTCGGCAGCCCGCTGGTCGACCATCTGCCGATCGTGCGCGGGATCCCGACGCCGAAAGACGTGATCGGGTACTACGTCGGCGCGCCGAAGAAGCTGACCTACTACGCCGACATCCTGAAGTACTACCGGGCGCTCGCCGCGGCGACACCGCGTGTCAAGGTCGAGACGATTGGCCGGTCAGACGAGGGCCGCGAACTCGTGGTGGTGTGGGTGTCGTCGGAGGCCAACATGAAGACGCTCGCGCAGAACCGCGACAACCTCGCGAAGCTGGCCGATCCGCGCGGTCTGTCGGAGGCGCAGATCAAGCAGGTGATCGCGACCACCAAGCCGAACTACCACGCGATTGGCGGGCTGCACAGCACCGAGACCGGTCCATCGGAGATGTTGATGGAGCTGGTCTACCGCGTGGCGGTCGAGACCTCGCCGATGATCGCGCAGATCCGCAACAACGTGTACCTGTCGGTGACGCCGGTCGCCGACGTCGATGGCCGCGATCGCCAGGTGGACTGGTTCTACCGCGGCCTCGAGGTCGCCGAGCAGGCCGCGACACTTCCGTCACCGCCGTCGGGCCAGCCGACGGCGGCGGCCGGCAACGCCGCCGATACGGGACGCGGCGCCCAGGCGGGCGGCCGCGCGGGTCAGGCGGCGGCGCAAAGCGCAACGACGGACGAACAGGGCGGGCGAGGCGGCGAAGCGGGCGGACGGGGTGGCGGGCCCGGGGCCGGGATCGGCGTCGGGATTGGCGTCGGGATTGGTAGTGTGCCGTACTGGGGGAAATACGTCTACCACGACAACAACCGCGACATTAACCTCGCGCTCGTCCAGATGCGCGCGCTGACGGAGTGGTACTTCACCGCGCACCCGCCGATCATGCACGATCTGCACGAGTCGATGCCGCTGATGTACACCTACAGCGGCGGACCTCCTCAGAATCCGAATCTGGATCCGCTGCTCTTCGCCGAGCTGCCGTGGTTCTCGAACTGGGAACTCGCGCAGATGACGAAATGGGGCATGCCCGGCGTTTACACGCACGCCTTCATGGACGGCTGGTCGCCGGGTTACTACGCGTCGGTGGCCTACAACCACAACGGCCTGATGAAGATGTACGAGACGCAGTCGGGCCGCGACCCGGGGACGCCTCCCGCCGGACGCGGCGGCGGGGGAGACGCCCCGCCAGCCGAGGGCGGAGGCCGCGCAGCGACCCTGGCGGCCACAACCGGGCGCGGCGCAACGACGGCGGCTGAAACCGGCCGAGGCGGCGCGCAAGCGGCGGAGACCAGCCGAGGCGGCACACCCGCCGAAAGCGGCCGAGGCGGCACACCGCCCGAAGGCGCCGACGGGCGCGGCGCCAGCGCAGTGCCGACGGGCCGCGGCGGCGCGCAGGATCGCGAATGGTATCGCGGTCTGCCGGTTCCGCCCAACGCGGCGAACACCTTCACCCGACGCAACAACACCAACTACATGCAGACGGGCGTCCTGTCGGCGCTCCAGCTCACCTCCATGTTTCCCGGCACCATCGTCGAGAACTTCTACGTCAAGACGAGGAACGCCATCGAAGACGGCAAGACGAAAGCCCCGCACGGGTTTGTCATTCCGGTGCAGCGCGAGATGACGAAGGCCGCAGAGCTCGTGCGCATCCTGCGCGTTCAGGGCATCGAGATCGGCCAGGCCAGCAGCGAGTTCAAGATCGGCGACGCGACGTATCCGGCCGGCTCCTGGGTCATCAAGCGTGACCAGCCTTACGGGCGGCTTGCGAAGAACCTGCTCGAGAAGCAGCTCTACCCGGACACCAGGCTCACGACCTACGACGACAGCGGCTGGACAATGGGGCTGCAGATGCTCGTGGACGTGAAGGAGATCGCGGACCCGGCCATCCTCAAGGTGGCGACCACGCCCGTCAAGCAAGTCAGTTTCAAAGGCCGCGTCGCGGGCGCGGGAACGGCCGGGCTGGCCGTGGCGCACAACGGCTCGAACAACATGATCGCGTTCAGGTACCGGCTCAAGACCGTGCCGATGACGATCGCCGAGAAGAGCTTCGCGGCCGAAGGCGTGGAGTTCCCGGCCGGCTCGTTCGTCATCACGGGCGTGCCAGCGGCCGCGGCGAAGGCCTCGGTCGAAGAACTCGGCCTGACGGCCGCCGCACTGACCGCGCTGCCGCAGGTGGCGATGCACGACTCGCCGGCGCCTCGCGTGGCGATCTACTCGCAGTGGACGGGCACGCAGGACCTCGGCTGGTACCGGCTCACGTTCGACAACTTCGGCATCCCGTACGACCTGATCTACAAGGAGCAGGTCAAGAAGGGCGACCTGCGTGCCAAGTACGACATCATCCTGATGGCCGTCCAGAACATCACCCGGCAAACCGCTTTGCAGGCGCCGGCCGCGCGGCCGCAGCCGTACCAGAAGAGCGACAAGTACACGTTTCTCGGCATGTATGGCGACACGCCAGACATGTCGGGCGGCATGGGACAGGACGGTGTGGACGCGTTCGCGAAGTTCCTGGAAGCGGGCGGGACGTTGATCGCGGCCGGCGCGGCCGTGCGATTCCCGATCGACTTCGGCTGGGCGCACACCATCGACGCCGAAGCGATTACCGGCGTCGCGGCGCAGCGGCCCATTGTCCAGGCCGAAGTGGGGCGGCCCGACCACCCGGTATTCTACGGCTACACCGACAAGATCATGCCCATCAAGTACGTGGGCGGGTCCACGCTACGGGTCGGCCTGGCCGATTCGGGCAACATCCTCGCCCGCTACGTCGGCGGAGATTCGTCCGTGCTGAGCGGCTCGATGACTGGCGCAGATCAGTTGCGGCAGAAAGTGATCGCGGCCGACATTCCGAACGCCCACAACGGCAAGGGGCGCGTGATCCTCTTCGCCAACAACCCGATCTACCGCTGGCAGAACCACGGCGAGTTCAACCTGGTGTTCAACGCGATGCTGAACTGGTCCTACGTCCCGCCGCCGCCCCCGGCGGCAACCCCCGCGCCGCCCACTGGTGGTCGCGGAGGGCGAGGAGCGCAGCAGTAGCCGGGGATAGAATGTAAACGAAATCCTGGGCCAGCTTGCCTTGAGCACCACGGCATGATAGCATGATCGCATGAAAGAGACAGCCGAATTCCCAGCCCCGGAGATCGAGATCAAGGTGGTCGGCATGAGCGGCCAGATCTCATTGGGCAAAAGATACGCGGGAAAGACGCTGCGTCTCGAGCGGCGCACGGACGGGACCGTCCTGCTTACGGCGGTCGCGATGGTGCCCGAGAATCAGCTCTGGACGCTTGAGGAACCGCACCGTTCCCGAATCGAACGGGGGCTCACGTGGGCTGCGTCGAACAAGCCTCAGGAAACCGATGTCGAGGATCTCTTGAAGGGCCGACCGAGTCGGACCAGGCGCGCACGTGCCCGCCGCCGGTAGCCGTATTCGCCTGGACTTGAACAGCCCGGAGTTCCAGGACGTTTTCTTCCGCCTCCAGGCCGACGAGCTGAAGCAAGTCGTCGCCTCCCTGCGCCGGCTGCGCGAACTGGACTGGAACAGCCTGTATCATCACACGGGCTTCCGTTGGGAAGCACTCGAGCACCTGAAGGCGCCAAACGGCACCATGGGGTACTCGCTTCGCCTGAGTCAGCGAATTCGCGCGGTCGCATTTTGTGATGGCGACTTCCTACGATTGATCTCTCTTCATCCCGATCACGATTCGGCGTACGACCGATAGCTTGCCTGTTCCACAGGGTGAAGATCAGTGGAAGAAGCAAATTTGGCTGTACGTGGCGGGCTTTGGTGTATAACGGTGCCAATTCGGACAGCCAAAACGGAAGTCCCGGAACAGATCAGTCCGAGGATGTCGTCGATGCGTCCGGTCGCCGTCCGTTCACGCCGCCGGCGGCACGCGTGGCCTTCGACGGCGAGGTCGCCCCCCAAACATCAGGCTCCGTTCGGAGGTGCACAATGACATGGAGATACTGGAGCGTTCTTCCGGGGGTCTTGTTCGCGTTCACGGCCGTGTCGGCCTGGCAGGCGCCCGCGGCACAGCCCAGTGGGGCGAAACTGCGCCCGATCAGCTCAATAGACGGGAAAGACCTGTACGCGGCCTACTGCGCCCAGTGTCATGGCGCGGCCGGCAAGGGGGACGGTCCCTCCGCGGCGGGACTCAAGACGCCGGTTCCGGACCTGACACAGATTGCTGTCAGAAACGGGGGCAAGTTCAACCGCACCAGCGTCGCCCGGTTCATCTCGGGCGATCGGCCCGGGAGCGTTCTGAAGCTTTCCCCCCAGACCGGACAACCGACCCTCATGAGGGATGGCGTCGCCGACGAGATGCCCGTCTGGGGGACGTTGTTCCGCATCATGTGGAAGGACGAACCGTCCATGTTAAGGTGCGCGAACTTAGCGAAGTACCTCGAGAAGATCCAGGTGCGCTGAACGGTTCACGGCGTCACAAGCTCATCGGTGCGAGAAGCAGGACTCAAGCAGGCTACTTCGCGATCCAGAAACTCGCCTTGATCGCGAAGAAGTTGGTACCCGGCGCGCCGAGCGATCCAAACATGTCGCCGAGGCTCACGTGGCTGCCGATTGGCTGCGAATCGGATCGGGACCGTCGCGAACGATTCGGCTACCGTCGGCCAGCGTCTCAATTGTCGTACCGTCGGCACCGTAAGCGCGCAGGAATCGGCTTCGCGCCGCCAGCAGCTCGCCGAAGTCGTAGTAGCGGCCGCTCGCCGCGAAGGGCTCCACATACACGTCCAGGTTCAGATCAGGTTTGAACGTGTAGTTCAAGCGCACTTGGGTGGACAGCGTTGTCCGGTCGATGAACGCAAGAACGTAGCGGCTGCCGTACGTGTCCAGCCGCCCCCCGCTGGCCGTGGTGACGTACTGCCGGGGATTGATCTCGCGCTCGTACACGGGACTGACCGACAGCTGCCAGCTCGGTCGCGGGCGAAACGAGAGCTTGCCGTCGAGGTGTCGCGTCACTCCTCCAAGTTCGTCGGAGTTGTACTGAACCGTGGCGTCCCACGCGGTCTGCGTGCCGCTCCGGTTCCGCAGCGTGCCCTGCCACGTCCAGCCTCGAGGCTGAGGCCAACGTAGTGACGAGTTGAATCGCGCATGCTCTCTAGAACGTAGACGAAGCGCTTCGGTGGAGTAACCACGAGTTGCGAGAAAGCAACGGAGAGGCCAAGTCCGCCGCAGCGTTTGTCAGTCCTCACAGCTCACCGACAAACGCCGATTGGAGATTCTGCGATCTGGAGGAGAGAGGAGGGTGGCAGACTTCGCCTGACATGTGGCTCGCCAAGACGAAGGCCCCCCGCCTTCGCGGCGGTCCGGCTCGATCCCTTCCTCCCACCGCTTCGGCGTGGCAGACTTCGCTCGCGTGTACAGCGAGCGAGCGAAGTCTGGAGGCGGCGGGAGTCGAACCCGCGTCCGAAAGCACGTTGCCGAAGGACTCTACATGCGTGTCCGCTCTTGAATGGTTCGCCGGCTGCGTGAAGGAGCAGCGAGAAACCGCCGCCAGCTAGCTCCGAGAAGATTTCGCCGACGCGAGTCGGAACCGCGCGCGTCAGCTAGCCTGCGAAGATGACATCCAGTCCCGCCGTGCAGGCCCGAACGGAGTGGACGTCGCGGTTACTTAAGCCGCGAGAGCGAGCTGCGTGTTCGCAGTTAGGTTGTTTCCACCGGATTAACGAGTCGATGGGGCTCGGCATGCGGCCTTCGGTCCAGTACCCCCGTCGAAGCCAGTATCGCCCCCATATCGAGACGCGTAGGCCAGCCATACGGCAGGCGTGCAGACCGATGCACTCTCTGCTCATTCTACGGCTGGCGGTCCAAGACTGTCAAACCGCTCTCCCCTCTGGAGTTGTGGCATAATGCGGCCAATCCCTACGGACGGCGACAGGGCGCCGACACGGCATGTCACTCGACCAGCAGATCAACGAAATCATCGAATCGGCCACCCGACAGCTGTCGGGCCAACTCGGAGAGCGTCTGCGGGCGCTCGCCACCGAGATCGGTCAGGTCGCGGCCACTGAGCGCGTGTCGGCGGTGCGCGAAGTGCGCCTGGCCGCCGAATCGGAAATCGCCAAGCGATCCCAGGAAGCCGTGGCCGCCGTTCAAGGCGACCACAGCCGGCGGCTTGAGGAGGCCGTGGCTGCCGCCCGCCTGGAAGGGGCCCGGCGGGTTGACGAGGCGGCGGCCGCCGCGCGTGCGGACCACGCTCGCCGCCTCGACGAAGCGGTGTCGGCCGCCAAGGCCGAGATGGTGCGCGATCGCGAGTCGGCGCTGGCGTCGGCGCGGGCCGACCTTGCGCGGCGCATCGAAGACGCGGTGTCGCTGGCCAGTGCCGAGCTGGCGCGTCGCCACGATGCGGCGCTGGCCCAGGTACACGCCGATGACGGCAGGAGAATCGAGTCGGCCATGGCGGCCGCGCGTGCCGAGGCTTCTCGCGACAACGAGGCCATCTTGACGAGGCGCCTGGACGAGGCCGTGGCGGCCGCCAGAGTCGAGGCCGACCACTCGCACGAGGCGGCGCTGGCATCGGTGCGGGCCGAAGCCGAGCGCCGCCAGGCGCTGGCCGTCGAGACGGCCCGCCACGAAGCGGTACAGCAGACGGAACATTCACTGATCGAAGCGACAGCGACCGAGCGGCAGGCGGAGCTGGCGCAGATCGATCGTCTGGCTGACGCCATGCGGCGGCTCGATGCGGCCCGCTCGCTGACCGACGTCCTCGGTGTGCTCGGAGAAGTCGTTGGGCGCGAAGCGCCGAGGGCCGCGATTTTCCTCGTGCGCGGACGGCGGTTTGTCGGATGGCATGCGGCTGGCTTCGACGCCGGGATCGACGTACGCAAGGTGGAGATTGGCGCCGATCAGCCGGGCCTGTTGATGCAGGCGGTTCGCACCGGCGGTCCCGTCAACACATCCAGCGCTGACGCGGGCAGCACGGTGCCGGTGCCATTCGGGCCGCTGCCGGCCGATCGGATGGGTCTGGCCGTTCCGGTTCGCGTGGGCGGGGAGTCGGTCGCCGTGGTGTACGCCGACGATGCCTCGCCGGGGCGTCACGAGGTGCCCAGGCCCTGGCCGGAGGTGCTCGATGTGCTGACGCGCCATGCGGCCCGATGCCTCGAGGTGCTCACCGTGACCCGGTCCGCCCACCCCACGATTACGATTCCGGATACCGCCCCTTCGCCGCGATACGCCCCGCACACCCGGACGATCCACGCCACCGGAAGCGAAGAGGATGATGCAGCGCGCCGGTATGCGCGGTTGCTGGTGTCGGAGATCAAGCTCTACCACGAGGCGGCGGTCACGCAGGGCCGGCGCGATCGCAATCTTGGCGACCGGCTGCGGCCAGAAATCGACCGCGCGCGGCGGCTCTATGAGGAACGGGTCCCGGCGCCGATCCGATCGAAAATGGACTTTTTCGGCCAGGAACTCGTGCGGACGCTCGCCAACGGCGATGCCACGTTGCTCGGGGCGTTGTAAGAGGCGACGCGACAGCGTGCGACCGACGATCATTGCTGCCGGCCTGATGGTGGCCGCCGCGTCGGCGATACAATCGGCCGAGCGGACCACTCATCCAACCACACAGCGCGGGGAGGTACGGGCGCCAGATCTGCGGAGCACGGTGCATCCAGCCGTGCCGGCCATCCGTGACGAGTTCTGGCTGGTGCCGCCGATTGGGTGGCGCCTTCCGGCACGCCCCGATGCCATCCTGGCGGTTCGCGATCTCGCGCGGGCCTCAACGCTGCTGACATCCGACAAACCGTCCCAGGCCCTCCCGCTCATCAAGACAGTCGTCCTGGCCACGACACCGTTGGCCGGCTACGCCATCTACCTGAAGGGCGTAGCCGATCTTCGTCTCGAGCGCTTTCAGCAGGCACGCGACACGCTGAGCCGGGTGCGCGTCGCCCAGCCGCCCGGATTCCTCGTCGAAGCGGCAGGGCTGCGAGAAGGCGAGGCCGCCGAAGCGCTGCGCGATTACACGGGAGCCATCGCCATCTACGAAGACTTGTTGGCCCGCACGCCGGCCACACCCAGCGATGTGTTGCTGCGCCTGGCGCACGCGGCGCAGTTGGCCGGCCAGCCGACGCGCGCCGTTGCGACCTACGAACGCATCCTCTACGAGTGGCCCACCAGCGACGAGGCCGCCGCCGCAGCCGACGAGCTGGCCAACTCGTCGCGCGAACCCCTGGAGGCCGGATCTTCCCGCGTGCCGAAGGAGCTTGCCCGCGCCGAGCGATTGTTTGCGGCCCGGTGGTACGATCCGGCACGCGCGGCGTTTGCAACCGTCCGACCGTACGTCGCCGGCGACGAGTCCGAACTGGTTGCGCTTCGTCTGGCCGAGTGCGATCACTACCTGCGACGAGACGACCGCGCGCGCGAAGCCCTGCGGCCGTACCTCGGTTCGGCATCCCGCCGGGCCGAAGCGCTGTTCTTCTACCTGAGCGCCACGCGGACGGCCGGCGATGCCGAGGCGTATATCGGGCTGGTGCGCAGGCTGGTCGACCAGTATCCGGACAGTACCTGGGCCGAAGAAGCCCTCAACAACCTGGCGACCCACTTCATGGTGCAGAACGAAGACGAGCAGGCCGATCAGGTGTTCCGGGAGATCGCGTCTCGCTTCCCCGCCGGGAAGTACACGCCGCGCGCGCACTGGAAAGTGGGATGGAGGACCTACAGACTCGGGGGCGCCTCGGAAGCGATTGACGTATTCGAACGCGCAGCAGCCGCATTCCCCAGATCGGACTTCCGACCGTCCTGGCTCTACTGGGCCGGGAAAGCGCGCGAGAAATTCGGCGATCGGAGCGGGGCCGAAGTGCGTCTGCGTCTGCTGGTGGAGGACTACCGGAATTCCTACTACGGCCGGCTGGCGGCCCAATGGCTGCGATCGCACGGGCTTGCGGTGCCAGGAGGCCCTGAAGCCGCGGCCCGGTTTGTGGCACCAGGCGGGCTTGCGGCCGACAGCCCCGGCGTGCCGACCGCCGGCCTGATCCGGTGGTTGATCGCGGCCGAGATGAACGACGAAGCGCTCGACGAAGTCCAGTACGCCGAGCGCGCCTACGGCTCCAGTCCCGTGCTGCTGGCCACGCGCGCGTGGTTGGTGAACAGGAAGGGCGATCTGAGGCCGGCCATCACGTTGATGCGGCAGGCGTACCCGCAGTTCCTCGCGGCTGGGGGCGAGATCTTGCCGGCCGATATTCTGAGAATCATGTTCCCCCGCGACTACTGGCCGCTCATCACGAAGTACTCGGCGCTGAACGGGCTGGATCCCTACATGGTGACGGCTCTGATGGCGCAGGAGTCGACCTTCGATGCCCGCGTGGTGTCGGGGGCCAACGCGATTGGCCTGATGCAGGTGGTGCCGTCGACGGGCCGGTTGTACGCCAGAAAGCTCGGCCTGCGCGGTTACAGCACAAAAAAGCTGACCGTGCCGGACACCAACGTCCGTATCGGCACGGCCTATTTCGCGGATTTGGTGCGGCAATTCGGCGATGAGTACTTCGCCCTGGCCGGCTACAACGCGGGCGACAGCAGGGCCGTGCGCTGGAAGGCCGAGCGGCCTGGTCTGGACCGCGACGAGTTCATCGACGATATTCCCTTTCCCGAAACCCAGAACTACCTGCGCCGCGTGATTGGAACCGCCGAGGACTACCGCGCGCTGTACGGC
>CAYHRK010000041.1:17536-21483 GCA_964358795.1 uncultured Vicinamibacterales bacterium | reverse complement strand
CCAGCAGGTGGAATCCGCCGTCAAGGAATGGGCCGGCGTCTTTTCGAAGCTGCCGCGCGTTAACGCGGTCTTCGTGCCCGGCGGCGATCCCGGCCACACGCAACCGAAGCACCTGATGGCCCTGCTCGAGCGGCAGACCGCCAGCCTCCACAAGTACCACCCTGCGGCGCAGATGTGGATGTCGCCTCAGGGCTTCACCAAGCCGTGGATGGACGAGTTCTACGATCTCCTCAAAACCGAGCCGACGTGGCTGACCGGCGTCGTTTTCGGTCCGCAGGTGCGCGACAGCCTGCCGGTCCTGCGGGCGAACGTGCCGAAGCGCTACCGCATCCGCCGATACCCGGACATCACGCACAGCCTCCGCAGTCAGTACTCGGTACAGGACTGGGACATCGCCCACGCGCTGACCTCGCAGCGCGAGCAGATCAATCCGCGCCCCGAGGCCGAGGCTGTTATCTTCCGTGCGCTGATGCCGTACGCCACCGACTTCATCACCTACTCGGAAGGTGCGAACGACGATGTGAACAAGTTCGTATGGAGCGGCCTGGGCTGGGACCCGAAGATCGACGTCGTGCAGATTCTGCGGGAGTACAGCCGCTATTTCATTGGCGACCGCTACACCGATCCGTTCGCACAGGGGTTGCTGGCGCTCGAGCGCAACTGGCGGGGCCCGCTCGCCGCGAACGCGTCCGTCTACACCACCCTCGAGCAGTTCCAGGCGATGGAGCGCGCGGCAGCCCCCCGGGACCTGCGCAACTGGCGCTTCCAGCAGGGGCTGTATCGCGCGTACTACGATGCGTACGTGCGCGGCCGTCTGCTGCACGAGATGACAATCGAGGAGCGCGCGCTCGAGGGGTTGCGCACGTTCAGACCGGGCGATTCGCGCCGCGCGCTCGCCGAGGCGGCGCGCATTCTGGACGAGGCGGAGGAGAAACCCGCTGCCGACTGGCGCCAGCGCGTCTACACTCTTGCGGAAGCGCTCTTTCAAAGCATCCGGCAGCAGCTCAGCGTCGAGCGGTACGGCGCCATCGCCGTCGGGCGTGGTGCGACGCTCGACAGCCTCGAAACGCCGTTGAACAACAGCGGCTGGCTGTTCCCGCGGTTTGCGGAAGCTGCCGCGCTCGAAAAGGAAGACGAGCGAATCGCCGCCATCGAGCGGATTCTCCGCTGGACGGATCCGGGCCCTGGCGGCTACTACGACGACCTCGGCAACCCGTCCCGACAGCCGCACCTCGTGCGGGGCCTCCCGTTTGCCGAGGATCCGCAGCGCTTCAAGTCGGCGATGACCGGGTTCGGATATCGGCCCGACTGGCGCCTGTCATGGATGACGCATGCGGAGTCGTTCTGGGACACGCCCTTGCAGATGCGCTATACCGGGCTCGACCCGGACGCTGAATACCGTGTGCGCATTGTCTACGCCGGAGACGTGTTCAGCCTGAACACGCTCATCAGGCTTGTCGCCAACGACACGTATGAAATTCACTCGCCCACCCGGAAGCCGTCGCCGATCCAGCCGGTGGAGTTCGATGTGCCGGTCGAGGCGACACGCGGCGGGGAGCTCACGCTGACCTTCAGCGGGACCCCAGGCCTGGGCAGCGCCGGCCGCGGCAACCAGATCGCCGAAGTGTGGCTGATGAGAAAAAAGTAGAGGACGAGATGGACACTCCGTGGGAGAGCCCCGTCAGGCGCCGGCTGCGGGAATCGCAGCCGGTGTTCGGATGTACCATCACGACGAGCAGCCTCGACGTGGCGGCGCGGGCGGCCACCGTCGGCTTCCATTTTCTATGGCTGGAACTGGAGCATTCGCCGCTGACGCTCGAGACGGTGCGCAACATCGTGCTGGCAACGCGCGATCTTCCCGCCGTGCCGTTCGCGCGCCTGCCGGTCACCGAGACCTGGACGGCGAAGCGCGTGCTCGATGCCGGCGTGCATGGTGTCGTATTCCCGTTCGTCAGCACGCCCGCCCTGGCGAACCAGGCCGCGGCCGCCTGCCGCTACCCTCCACAGGGACGCCGCGGATCCGGCGCGAGCCTCGCGACCGCCTGCTGGCCGGATCCCGACAGCTACTATGACTCCGCCGATCACAACATCATGACCGTCGTGGTCGTCGAGGAAGCTGCGGCACTCGCGCACGTCGAGGAGATTGCCGCGACCCCCGGTGTGGATGTGGTCTTCGTCGGGACCGGCGATCTCTCGTTTTCGCTCGGGCTGCGCGGGCAACAGCAGCACCCGCAGGTCGAAGAGGCGGCGTCCGCCGTCCTCGCCGCCGCCCGGCGCCACGGCAAGATTGCCGGACGGCCGGCGGGTTCAACCGAGCAGACACAGCGCTACATCGACCAGGGCTTTCTCTTCTTCCAGGCTCCGTCCGATCTCGCGCTGTTCGAGACGGGAGCGCACGGATTTCTCAGCCCGCATGGTATTCAGCCTGCGCGGCGGCAGCGCACTCTGTACTGATCCTATGACGACCTATTCCGCGTCCGCTCTGGCGGCGAAGACCAACTACAGGTGGTGGGTCGTCGCCATGCTCTGGCTCATCTCCTTCTTCAACTACGCCGATCGGCAGGCGATCTTTTCGGTATTTCCACTCCTCGAACGGGACATGGGCCTGACTCCGGTGCAGCTCGGGTTGCTCGGGTCCTCGTTCGCGTGGGTGTACGGTCTTGGCGCTCCCTTCGCGGGCATGATTGTCGACAGGGTCCAGCGGAGAACCGCGATCCTGGGAGGCTTGCAGGCGTGGAGCATCATCTGCGTCGCCACCGTGACGTCCAGCAACTTCCGGCACCTGTTCTTCTGGCGCGCCGCGGAGGGGCTTGGCGAAACGTTCTACTACCCCGCGTCGATGTCCCTGCTCAGCGACTATCACGGCCGCGACACGCGCTCGCGCGCGATGGGCCTGCACCAGACAAGCGTGTATGTCGGTACGATCGGAGGCGGGTTCTTCGCGGGGTTGATCGGCCAGTACTACGGCTGGCGCCTGTCATTCGTCGTGTTTGGCGGGCTCGGCATTCTGCTTGGTCTGGTGCTCAGGCGTTACCTCGTGGAGCCAGTGCGCGGCGCCGCGGACGTGATCGAGGCGACCGGCGCGCACGCACCCGTCCCGAAGAGCGGCGGGCTCTCACTGCCGGAGTTCTTCCGGCTGGTCGGCCGCACGCCGACGCTGCTCTGCCTCATGGGCGCGTTCATGTGCGCCAATTTCGTCGCGGTCGTGTTGCTGTCGTGGATGCCGAAGTTTCTCTACGACAAGTTCCACATGGGGCTCGCCCTGGCAGGGCTGACGGCGACCATCTTCGTGCAGCTGGCCAGCATGGCAGGCGCGCCGATCGGCGGCTGGCTGGCAGACGCGTGGCGGCGACGGACGCCGCGCGGCCGGCTTGCGGTGCAGATGATCGGCGTGCTCGGCGGCGCCCCGTTTGTCGCGCTGTGCGGCCTTACGCCGTCTGTCGGCACGCTGATCCTCGCCCTCACGGTCTGGGGCTTTTTCAAGGGGCTGTACGACGCGAATATCTTCGCATCGGTCTTCGACGTGGTGCGCCCGGAAGCGCGTGGCACGGCGGCCGGCTTCATGAACGCCGTCGGGTGGCTGGCAGGCGGCGGCAGCGCGCCGCTCGTCATCGGCATCATCGCCGCGCGCGAGAGCCTGGGGCTGGCGATCGCGCTCGCCTCGACGGTCTACGTGGCGGCGGGATTGCTCCTGCTCATCGGGATTGTCTTCTTCGTCAAACGCGATGCAGCGCGGATGCAGGCGGAGCTGAGCCGGATGGGGCAGGCCTGACGTGTCGTCCGCCCCGAACGCTGCATCGCCGGTCGCCTTCCGCCGAGTGCGGTCCTCAGGGCGTCCAGGTCGTTCCGGCGATGTACCGTTCCGCTGAGGTCCCGTCGTTGTAGTAGTACACGGTGACAATCTTTCCGTCGGGACGCTGCACGCTGCGCGTGTAGCCGAGATCCCA
>CAYHRK010000041.1:0-17436 GCA_964358795.1 uncultured Vicinamibacterales bacterium | reverse complement strand
GCTCCGGCAGGCTGGCTCACCAATCTGGTGCGCGACAGCCATTCCGGCAGCCAGTCGCCGAATTCGGCGATCTGCTTTTGTCGGGTAGGGGTCACGGGCAGCGGGAGCGGTCCTGTGGGAATGCCGCGCGCCGCCAGCCCGATTCGGATTCCCCACGGGGTCGGGAATGGTGCGAGCTGTGAGATCAGCTCGTCCAGCAGTCCCTCCAGTCGCGTCACCTCGTCCAGGCGGCCGTCAACAAAGCTGCGGTACAGCGCGACGAGGAGCTCGGGGCAAAAGCCTGCGACTCCGGAAATGCCGCCGTCCCATCCTGACTGCAGCCCCTGGCGCAGCAAGCGGTCGTCGCCGACGAGCAGCGTCCACAAGTCGCCGCTCCGCGCCTCCGCGAACGCCGCAAGGTTCTCCACCCGTCCGCTGCTGTCCTTGATCCCGACGATGAACTGCTCGTCGCGCAGCAGGTTCACCACCGTCTCGGGCGCAAGGCTGTTGGTGAAGTCCGGCAGGTCGTACAGCAGGCAGGGGGCGCGCACCGCCCGGCTGACGTGCGCGCAGTACGCCTGCAGGTCCTGCTGCTCGTAACGGAAAAACATGGGCATCGGCAGCAGCAACGCCCGGCTGCCTGCGTTCGCCGCCGTTTCGCCGAGCTCGATGGCGTGCCGCATCGACGGGGCGCCGATGCCGACCAGCAGCGCACAATCGCGCGGCAGCCGCTCGGCCGCGCGACGAATGATCGCCTTGCGATCGGCCGTCTCGAAGTGCGGATATTCGCCCGTGGCCCCCGCGATGCAGATTCCGTGGACGCCCGCGTCGACGAGAAGATCGACGAGCCGGTCGAACGTGCCAAGATCGGTCCGGCCATCCGCGTGGATCGGCGTGGCAACCGCGGCGAAAAGGCCCGCGATCGCCCCCCGATTCCTGTGTGTCTCAGCCATCTAGCTAGAACGACACTCGCAACGCGAACTGCATGATGCGCGGATCACTGGCGCTGAGGATCCTCCCGAAGTTCGGCGAGTTCCGAGCGGTCGTCGGGGTGCCGAGGTTCACGTCATTGAGCGCGTTGAACGCCTCGATACGTAGTTGCAGCTTGGATCGGCGCACGAGCGGAAACGTCTTGTGCAGCCCCAAGTCGAGCGTCCTGAAGCCGGGCCCTCGAAGCGAGTTACGGCCGGAGTTGCCGAACGTTCCCAGCGCGTTCGGCTGGTATGCCGCGGTGTTGAACCACTGCGCGATACGTTCCGCCGTCGGGCGATCGGAAGAGAGCGCCGGGTCTCCTACCCGATCGGCGCGCTGGCCGCCGGTCCCGCTGCGGGCATTGTCCACGCCGCTGGTCACCGAAAAACCCGCGCCGCTTTGCACCACGTAGATGCCGGTCAGCGACCAGCCGGTCAGCGCGCCGTCGAGGACCGGGCTGCCGAAGTGCCCAGGGATCTGCCACAGCACCGACGTGACCCAGCGGTGGCGCCGGTCCGAGTTCGCCTGTCCCCAGTCGAACTCGAGGTCGAACGGATTCGTCTGGGAGGCGCCGGTCTGCTTGTTCTCGGACGCGTGATCCAGCGTCTTCGACAGCGTGTAGCTGCTGAGCACCGAGAGCCCTCTGCTCAGGCGCTTGTCAAGCGTCACCTGCAGGGAGTGATAGAGCGACTCGCCGGTTGAGTTGACCGACAGAATGCTGTTGAAGTTGGGGAACAGCGGCCGCCGCTGGTTCGTCGTTGCCGTCGTGGCGCCTGGAGCAAAGATGGCGGGGTTCAACTGGTTCAGGATCGCCAGACGGTCGCCCTTCGAGCCCGCGTACGCGACGCGCACGAGGTAGGACGGCAGGATCTCCCGCTCGAGCGTGAGGTGCCAGCCCTGCAGGGTGCCGTTCTGCAGCCCGGGGTCGTAGCTGAACATGTTGTGCGGCAGCAAGAACGCCACGTCCTTCGCGACATTGAACGGGTCGGCCGGGAACGGGTTCACGCGGCCCGCATATGGGTCGGAGACGGTGTTCACGAAATCCCCGGGGAACGACACGAGCGTGCCGAACGGTCCCTGGTTGGCCGGGCTGTTCGTCGAGATGGTGTTCGGCCGGTCGTAGAAGATCCCGTAGCCGGCCCGCACGCTGCTCTTCCCGTCGCCGAATGGGTCGTACGCCATCCCGAGGCGCGGGCCGAAGTCGGTCCACGAGGCGTCATAACCGCCCGGCGGGCAGGCCGAGTCGCCCGGATAGACCGCCCCAACCGGGGCGTTCACATACACCTGCGACTTCTCTCCCGGGCGATAGCACGCCAGGCGGTCGTTGACATCGGTGTACGGGAAGAACGGATCCCAGCGCAGCCCGAGGTTCAGCGTCAGCTTCGGGCTCACGCGGAACGTGTCCTGGACGAACGTCGCCAGGAAGTGCATCCGCGTGTTCTTGTACTCCCCGATCGCCTGCTCGAAGCTCGAGAACTTGCCCAGGAAGAAGTCGGCGAGCGCATCGCCGGTAAATGGCGCCCCGCCCGAGAAGCTGAACCGGCCGTTCGCCCGGAAGTTGTTCACGATGTCGCCCTGGCCGTAGCTGTAGTCGAACCCGGTCGCCACTTCGTGCCGGCCCGCCGTCCAGCGCACGGTGTCCACGATCTGAATCTCGTTGCGCAGGAACGTGTTGGTGTCCCCCGAGTTGATGCCGAAGTAGCCGCTGACGCCGAACACCCACTGCGGCGTCTTGTCGTTGTGGACCTTGAGGCCGAGCGTCGAGTAATCGGGCGGATAGATCTGGAAATTGCGGTTGTTCGTCCGGTTGAACGTCACCACCAGGTTGTTCACCAGGTTCGGCTTGAGGATGTAGGTGTCGTTGACCGAGGCGACGGTGTTCTGCCACGTACGGCCGAAGGCGCTGCTCAGGATGTTGCCCTGCGCGAGATTCGGCGGCGTCGAGGCGCGCGATACCCAGAACCGCCCGTACACACGGTGCTTGTCGGTGAAGGTGTGATCGATACGGCCCAGCCATTGGTGATCGTCGAGCGACTCCGGCTGCTGGAACCGCAGCGTCATCGGGTTGTCGCCGGCCTGCGGGTTGGGCAGCGGAATCCAGTCGCTCAGGATCTTGACCGCGGCCGGGCTGAAGAGCGATAGCGGGATTTGATTGTTGGGGAACGGCTCGCCGGTAAACGGGTTGCGGAGCTGCCGTGGAATCGCCGAGAAGTCGCCGGCGCGCATGGCCGCCGTCGGCACGAGCCCCTGGCGGGAGGTCGGCCGGCGATCCAGGTTGGTGCCCTGGTAGGAGGCGAAGAAGAACGTCCTGTTCTTCACGATGCGGCCGCCGAACGTGCCGCCGTACTGCGACCGCTTCAGGCCGTCATCGACGCCTGGTGTGAAGAAGTTCGTCGCGTTGAACTTGTAGTGCCGGACGTAGGCGAAGCCGAGGCCGTGATACTGGTTCGAGCCCGCCCGGGTCACCGCGTTCACGATCGCGCCCACGTTGCGCCCGTATTCGGCGCTGAAGCTGTTGGTCTGGACGCTGAACTCCTGCAGCGCGTCCGGGTTCGGCATCGGGTTCGGCGCGTTGCTGTAATGGTCGTTGTTCGACCCGCCGTCGAGCACGTAGTTCGTCGTGTTCCCGCGGGCGCCACTCGACGCGACCGGCTGAGTGCCGGGATACGTCGAGCCCGACGTCAGGTCCGTTCGGTCCGGCAGCACGCCGGCGACGAGCGTCATGAGCTGGGTCGGATTGCGGCCGTTGAGCGGCAGGTTCTCGATCCGCTCCTGATCGACCACGGTCTTGAGCGTGCCCGTGATGCTGTCGACTGTCGACGCCATGCCGCTGACGGTGACCGTCTCCGTCACGGCCCCGATCTTCAGCCCGATGTCGAGCCGGACATCCTCGTTGACGCGCACGACGACGTCGGTGTTCTTGGCGGTCTGGAAACCGGACAGCTCAGCCACCACCGTGTAGCGGCCCACCGGCAGCCCGCGCAGGACGTAGAGCCCCGCCCCGTTGCTCACGGCGAGGGTTTCGGCGTTGGTGGCTTCATGCGTCGCCTTCACCGTGACGCCCGGCATGACGCCACCGCCCGCGTCACGCACCACGCCCGTGATGCCGCCCGTCGTGGTCTGGGCGCTGGCCCGCGCGGCCAGGGGTCCGGCGGCAACGGCAACCACTACCGCCGCGACGGCGAAAAGAGTCCGCCTCACGCGATTTTCTACAAGCTGATTTGTCATCGAAGGCCCTCCGCAGGCCGTCCGCGCCCTTGGTTCCCGGGTCCGGCGCCGGCTGTGCGCGACAAGCGTATCGCCAGGACGGCTGCGACTCAGTAACACACAGCGACGTTTATTAGTCAAGCTATTTTTCAAACGCTTAGGCAACAAATGAAACGCAGTTTCGAAATATGTTGCCAAGGGGACGGTCCGCTTGTTACCTTCCGTTCCACGGCTATGTCCCGCGCGCCCCGGGCAGGGCGCGGCGATCTCCAGGAGTCCTCATGCGCAGAGTCCTGACAGTCCTCGCGGCGGTGATTGCGGCCACATCCGGCGTGGCTGGCCTGACCGGCGCCCAGCCGGCGGATCGTCCCTTCCTCACCTCGGAGCTGATCTTCCCGCTCGAGCACTGGCACAACCACGCCTCGATGGTGGTGGAGCTGCCGGGCGGTGATCTGCTCGTTTGCTGGTTCCATGGCTCCGGCGAGCGGACGGCTGACGACGTGGTGGTGAGAGGCGCGCGGTTGCGCAAAGGAAGCAAGACATGGAGCGAGCCGTTCCTGCTCGCCGACACGCCCGGCTACCCGGATACGAACGCGACGATGTTCGTGGACCCGAAAGAGCGCCTGTGGCTGATGTGGCCGACGATCCTTGCCAACCAGTGGCACACGGCGCTCATGAAGTACAAGATTGCGTCCAGTTACGGGGGCGACGGCGCGCCGAAGTGGGACGTGAGCGAGGTCATGCACGTCACTCCTGGCGACGAGTTCGCCGAAACCGTGAACCGGGAAGTCGACCGCCTGCTGGCCGCCGGGCCTCAGAGCGAGCAGGCCACCCGCTATGCCGAGGAGCTCAAGAAACACGCGGCGGACAAGTTGTTCCGCCGCCTCGGGTGGATGACGCGCGCACATCCTTTCGTCCTGGACGGCAAGCGCCTCATCGTCCCGCTCTACTCCGACGGCTTCAGCTTCTCCCTCATGGCGATCTCGGACGACTGGGGTGCGACGTGGAAGACCAGCACGCCGCTCGTGGGCCGCGGCAACATTCAGCCGTCGCTGGCCAGGAAGAAGGACGGCACGCTCGTCGCCTACATGCGCGACAACGGTCCGCCTCCCAAGCGGCTCATGATCAGCCGGTCGACGGACCGCGGGGGGACGTGGAGCGCCGTGGAAGACACGGAGTTGCCGAACCCCGGCGCCGGCGCTGAGGTGCTGGTCCTCAAGGACGGCAAGTGGGTCATGATTTACAACGACCTGGAGCGCGGCCGGTACAGCCTGGCGGTCTCGCTGTCTGAAGACGAGGGGCAGACGTGGCGCTGGACCCGGCACCTGGAACGCGACCCGGACTCGACCGACGAGCAGCGGCTCGGGCAGTACCACTATCCGTCGATCATCCAGGCGGCCGACGGCACGCTGCACGCGACCTACAGCTTCTTCGCGCCGGCCGCTTCCGTCACACCGGACGCCGAGAAACGGCTCCCGCGTAAATCGATCAAGCACGCGCATTTCAATGAGGCGTGGATAATGGGGCGCTGATCGCTGCCCGCTGCTCGCTACAGAGGCAAGGAGAACCGTGCTCGAACATCTGCAACATCGGAAGATCCGTGTAGGAGTCCTCGACTTCGGCGACGGCCGCCATTACCTTCAGGGTCCGCTCGAGCCGGTGAATCGGCAGTTCCGCCAGCAGCTCGTCGGCCGGCTGGAAGCGGACGGCTTCGAGGTGGTGGCCGGCGACGAGGTGATCTGGCAGAACGACATCGCGGTCCGCAACGGGCGGATGATGGCCGCCGCCGCGGTCGATGCGGTCGTTTTCAACTTCTCCGTCTGGGCGTGGCCGCAGTACGCGCGCGTGGCCGCGCAGTTCTGCCCGCGGCCGATCGTGATGTTCTCGAACGTGAACCCGCAGTATCCCGGGCTCGTCGGGATGCTCGCCAACTCCGGGTCGCTCGATCAGGCCGGCATTCCGTTCACCAAGAGCTTCGGTGACATCGCGGACGAAGCGGTGTTCGGGCGGCTGCGAACGCAGATTGCCGCCGTTGCGGCGGCGCGCCGGCTGCGCGGCCTCACCTACTGCCTGATCGGCGGCCGATCCCTCGGGATCGACACCACCGTGATCGATCCCGCGCAGTGGATAAAACAGTTCGGCATCGACGTCGATCACGTCGATCAGTTCGAACTGGTGCGCCGCGCGGAGCTGGAACTGGCGCGCGGCAGCCGAGTGACGCCGGCGCTCGAATACCTGAAGAAGACGGTGGGGCGGATTCACTGGACGGCGCCGGACGCCGCGTTCCGGTTGACGGAGGACTTGCTGCGGCGCCAGCTTGGGCTCTATTACGCGGCGACCGATCTCCTCGAGGAGTTCAAGTACGACTTCTGCGGAATCAAGGGCCAGCGGGAGCTGACCGAGCACTTCGCGACAGCGGATGTCGCCGAGGCGTTTATCAACGACCCTTACGGGCCCGACGGCGCCACCAAGCCGTCCGTCGTCTGCTCGACCGAGGCGGACTCCGACGCGGCGCTCACGATGCAGATATTCAAGCACCTGGCTGGTACGCCGGTGCTGTTTGCCGACGTGCGGCACTACCATCAGGAACTGGGCGTCTGGGACCTGTGCAACAGCGGCGAGCACGCCACGTACTTTGCCGGCCGCAGTCTCGACCCGGCCGTGAACCTGCCGCTCACCGAGTTCCGCCCGCAGGGTTTCTACTTCCCCGCCGGGGGCGCCGCCGTGTACCACATCGCGGCACCCGGGCGGGTGACGCTGGCGCGGCTCACCCGCCACGACGGGCGGTACGTGATGAATGTCGTGCCCGCCGAGTTCGTCGACTTCGGGCCCCGCAGTCACGAGATAGCCGCGCGCAGCCAGGATAACTGGCCGCACGCGTTCGCGCGATTCGATTGCACGGTGGACACGTTCATCGCGAACTTCCACTGCAATCACATCCACGGTGTTTACGGTGACTGGGTCGCCGAGTTGGAGCTGCTCTGCACGGTGCTCGGTATCGACTACCGTGTGCTGCGCGAGTAGGGGACTCGCCACTCGCGGCCCCGCGGCTGGCGGTTCGCGAGCAGCATCGTCACCCCGGTGAAAACCGGGGTCCAGTGTGGTCACCCTGACTGGATTCCGGGTTCCGCTCGGCGGCCCCGGAATGACGGCAGGGTGTTAACTGAACGGCATTGGGGCTACAAGGGCACGTGGCACAAGCAGGAGGGCAATCCGAGCCGGGAGTATCTGGCCGAGCTCCATCCGGGGTTCGAGAATCTCTACGACGTGAAGGTCGCCAGCCCCGTCGTGGCGCCAGGCACGGCGGTCGGAAGGCTGACAGAGGAGTGGGCGGCGCGGCTCGGCCTGTCATTCGGCACCGCGGTGGCAGCCTCCATCATCGACGCGCACGCCGCGGTGCTCGGGGGTGGCGTGGCTGGGCCCTGCACCTTCGTCATGATGATGGGCACCTCCACCTGCCACCTGCTGATGGCGGAAAGCGGGGGTCCAGGCTCCTAGGATCCTCCTACCAGATGCGCAGCGGCGTCAGCGTGGTGGGCGAGCCGCACGCTTCGAACCAGTCGATGCCTTCGCAGACCAGATCGAACTTCAGCGCGTAGCGGCCGCGCTCGGCAGGAGCCGGTACCTCGATCGGCACCTCCATCGTGGCGCCAGCCGCGAGGTCCGATGGCAGCCAGGCGCGCGCGTAGTCGCGATTGATGACGCTGCCGGTCGCGTTGCAGAGCTGGGCGCCCAGTCGCACCAGCCGGCGGCCGTAGGTGGCGTGTCGAGGGAACGGGCGTGTCGAGAGGTTTGTGACGCTGGTGTGGATCGTCAGCGGCTGACCGGGACGGCCGACCAGTCCGACCAGTGGCCAGGCGCTCCGCACCTGGATGCGTGCGCGCGGCGTGGCGCCCGCAATGGCATTGCCCAGGTTGTTGCTGTCCCAGATCTCGTGACGAATGCGATCGTGATCCGGCGTGCCGGGGGCGAAGCGGCGCGAGAATCCATCCTCGGGATGATCCGTAATCTCCCACGACAGGCGATCGACGCCGATCTTTGCGGCCATCTGGCGCGCCCGCTCCATCTCCTTTGTGCTGTCGTTCCAGTTGAAGAGGATGTAGCGCCAGTTGAGGATTGGCAGGTCGCGTGCGGCCCTGCGTTTTTCGTCAACCATGGCGCGCAGGTTCGTCATGGCCACATCAAACTGCCCGCGCTGCCGGTAGTGCGCGTACGATTCCGGCGTGGCGCCGTCGACCGAGAAGGTCACTTCGTCGATGCCCGAGTGCACGAGACGCCGTGCGGTCTCTACCTTGAACGCCAGGCCGTTGGTGCTGGTGTAGAGATAGATGTGCGGGAACGTCGTCTTGATGTACTCGCACATCTCCACGGCGCGCTTGTGCAGGAACGCCTCGCCATAGTTGAAAAAGTCGATGCGCACCAGCGCGGCGCCCGCCTCGTCGACCACGCGCGTGAACAGATCGACGTTCAGCATGCCGGCCTCGCGCGTGCGGGTGATGCCGGTTTCTGGCGCGCAGCAGGCCTGCAGGCACGAGATGTTACAGGCGGCGGTGCACTCGATGTAGAGGCGCGACGGCTGAGGCGGCACATCCAGGCCGCGCTGTGGAGGGGCGTCACCCTCGCCAAGCGGCCGCTTCAGCGGGCAGTCGCCGCAGAAGGCGGAGCCGCCGGCGTTCAGGTCGGTCCGGAGCGTCGACGCGCGCTGGCCGGTCCAGATGTCGTGCACCGACACCTGCCGGGCATCGCCCAGCACGCGCGTCGCGTACGGGTCGGCACAGCCGCAGACCATCCGGCCGTCGCACAGCATCACCATCGTGCTCCACGGCCAGGTGCACGAGAATCGCGTGGCCAGGTGATTGAGCGACATCGGGGGCGGTGTGCCTGCGGCTAGGCGTCGGCGTTTTCTGCCAGTTTGCGCATGTAGGCCCCGAGCCGCTCGTTCTCGTAGGTGACGGAATTCAGGAAGAGACTCTCCTGCAGGTAGGTCCGCCGTTCGGCGTCGGTCATCTGGTCGACCAGGTTCTGGATTTCGCGCACCATGTCTTCGAAGGAACGCTGCAGCTCGCGGCGGGCCGTCACCTGCTGATACAGCGTCTCCATGACGGTCAGCAGGTCGCCATCGAGCGGAATCTCGACACCCGTGCTGGTCTTGATGGTGCGCATGGCTACCCCCCGAAACTGGCGAGTGCCGTCGCCTCGTCGTCGAACAACTGGATGAAGTTCTGCGCGCCGGTCATCGTCAACATCGTTTCGACCCGTTTCTGCACGCCTGCCAGCCGCATCGTTCCGCCGGCCGCCGTCGCCTGCCTGTAGAGGTCCATCAGGCAGCCGATCGTGGCACTGTCGATATAGACGACAGGAGAGAGATCCACGATCACTTTTTTCGAGCCGCCGCCGACCAACGTCATGATCGTGGTCGAGAAGTCGGACAACAGCGGGTACATGAGCCGGCTTTCTTCGACCCGGACCACACTGATGTCGCGAATATGATCGATAGTCAGCTTCATTCTGGTGCTCCCCAACGGCGCGACACGGCTGGTGCCACGACTGAAGACGTTCCGAGATGATCACGGAGACGGTGGATGTGCCGCGCCAGTTCGTGGCGGCCCCGGTTGATGCGCGACTTCACGGTGCCTTCAGGCAGGCCCAGTTGCCCGGCGATCTCCTGGTACGACAGCTCCTGGATGTCCCGCATCACGACAGCGGTTCGCAGCGTGTCGGGCAACTCGTGCAACGCTCTGCGCAACTGTTCCGCCAGATCGCGGCGCTCCAGGATGACATGCGGCCCGACATCACCCGAGGCCGGCGACAAATCGTCGGCGTTCACGTCGCGGTCAATCGTTTCGCGTTCCTTCCGCACGCTGCGGTAGTGATCGATGCACAGGTTGCGGCTCACGCTGATCAGCCAGGTCTGAAAGTTGGCGCGCCGGTCGAACGTGGCAAGGGATCGAAACACCTTCAGGAAGATATCCTGCGACAAATCCTCGGCCTCGTCGTGCCGGCCGACGAACTTGTACGCCACGTTGAACACACGCCGCCAATACTGGCGGACGATGGCCTCCCAGGCCTGTTGGTCGCCCCGCAGGCAGCGCTCGATCAGCACGTTGGTGTCGACCGGTGCGGGCACCGGCTCGCTGGACGTCATCACATTCAAGCAGCGTCGCAGAATACCGCACGGTGTGGGGGGTGTCAAACGACCGGCGGGCCGGGTTAAGATGCCGGGAGGTGAGTGATTTCACATATCGCCACGGGTTCCTGCACTGCGGGGCCGTTTCCGTGCCGGAGATTGTCGGCGCGGTTGGCACGCCGGCCTACGTCTACAGCGCCCACGCCATCCGTCAGGCCTACCGGGCGCTTGACGGGGCGCTCGGCTCGTATCCGCACACGATCCACTTTGCCCTGAAGGCCAATTCCACGCTGGCGATCCTCCGGCTGTTGCGAACCGAAGGCGCGCACGCCGACGCCAATTCCGGCGGCGAAATCGAGGCGGCGCTACGTGCCGGGTACGACGCGTCGCAGATCGTCTTCACCGGCGTGGGCAAGACGCACGACGAGCTGGAGCGGGCGGTCGCGCTTGGCGTGAAGGCCATCAACATCGAATCGGACGGGGAAGCCGGCCGCATCGATGCCATTGCCCGGTCGCGCGGCGTGCGGGCCCGGGTGGCGCTGCGCGTGAACCCCGACATCGATCCGCACACGCACGCGCACATCTCGACGGGACTGCGCTTCAACAAGTTCGGCGTGCCGATCGCATTCGTGCCGGCGCTGCTTCGGTCGTTCTCCGATCGACGCGGGCTTCAGCCGGTGGGCCTGCACGTGCACCTGGGATCGCAGCTGACCGAGATGGAGCCGCTGGCGCAGGCCGCACGGGCCCTGTCTAACCTGGCACGCGACGCGCGCGACGCCGGCGTGCGGCTCGAACACCTGGATCTGGGCGGCGGCTTGGGCATTGACTACGCCGGCGGTGCCACGCCGGATGCCGCGTGGTACGCCGACGCCGTGCTTCCGGCCGTGCGCGCTGCGGGTCTTCACCTGATCGTGGAACCGGGCCGCTATCTGGCGGCGCCGGCCGGCATCCTGGTGGGCCGTGTGGCCGATATCAAGACGTACGCCGGCTCGCCAAAGTTCGTGATACTCGACACGGGCATGACGGAGTTGATCCGGCCGATGCTGTACGACGCCTACCATCGCATCGAGGCCGTCGAGCCGCGGCACGGCCTGGAAGATGTCTGCGAAATCGTCGGCCCGTTGTGCGAAACCAGCGACACGCTGGGGCACCAGCGCCTGATGGGTCCGGTCGAGGTTGGCGATCTGATGGCGGTACGAGACACGGGAGCCTACGGCATCGTGATGGCTTCCAACTACAACCGGCGACGGATGCCCGTAGAGGTGCTGGTGGACGATCACGGCTGGCAGATCATCCGACGCCGACAGACCTACGACGACCTGATGGCGCTCGAGACCTAACCACTACCGATGACTGGCATGTTGATTGCGTTCGAGGGATTGGACCAGAGCGGCAAGGAAACGCAAGCGCGGCGGCTGCGCCAGTGGCTGGAATGGCACGGCCGCCGCGTCGAGTCGTTGACGTTTCCCGACTACACCACACCCATCGGCAGCGAGATCGGCAAGGCGCTGCACGGCGAGCGCGACTTCGGCCCCGACGTGATTCAGTTGCTGCAGATCGCCAACCGGCACGAGTGGAAGCCGAGGATCGAGACCTGGCTGCGTGAGGGGCGCGTGGTGGTGTGCGATCGCTACGCCGCATCGAGCGTGGCCTACGGCGAGGCCCAAGGACTCGATCCCGCCTGGCTGACCGCCGCGCAAGCGTACCTGCCGCACCCGAGCGTCACCGTGCTGCTCGACATCGCCCCCGAGGTGGCGGCGGCCCGCAAAGCGGGGGACCGCGACACGTTCGAGCGCGACCTGGCCATGCTCGGACGTGTGCGCACCAGCTACTTGCGCCAGGCGCTGGAGCTGGACTGGATCGTGGTGGATGCGGCGCGTCCGGTCGACGCAGTGCACGCCGACGTGATCAACGCGGTCGCGACGCGACTCGGGCCGATGTGAGCGCCCGCACTTCCCGCACACCCGCCGCCATCAACACCACCGCGCAGGCCTCCAGCGTGGCTCCCGTCGTGCTCACATCGTCCACCAACACCACGGTCAGTCCGGAGAGCGTCCGGGCTCGGTCCCGGCAGAGCCACCCCAACCACGGCCAGCGGTAGCGGAGCGCCAGCGCAAAGGCCGCGCGCACGTTTCGCCGGCGGGCGCCGGCCGGCAACCGCACCTGGGGGGGCGTGTGTCTGGTGCGTCGCAGCGAGTCGCAGACCGGCAGACCCAGTTGGTGCGCGAGCACGGCAGCCTGGTTGAAGCCGCGCCTGTGACGGCGCCACCAGTGCAGCGGGACTGGAACGGCGATATCGGCCCCGTCGAGCACCTCGCGGCCGTCGGCGGCCATCAGGGCGGCCAACCGGGTACCAATCGATCGACGCGTGTCGTACTTGAACGCGTGGATGATGTCGCGCAGCGTGCCGTCGTAATGGCCGATCGCGCGGGCACGGGCCACGGCGCCGGGCCGTTGCCGGCATGGACGGCACAGCGACAGCCCGTCAGCCTCGGCTTGCGCCGCCGCAAGGGGATCGCCGCACGCGTCGCACAATGGCGGTGTGAATGGGCGGATGGCCAGCCAGCAAGCGCCGCAGACCGGGCCGCCACGCACCTGGTGCAGCGGCTGTGCGCAGGAGGCGCACTGCGGTGCGATGGCCACCGACAGGGTGGCCTCGATGGCGCGCCAGAACAGGCCGGTTGCCCGCCGCATGGGAACACAGGCCGCGCCGGTGGCGCCCGTCGAATCGCGATCAGGCAGCCACGTCGGGCACGTCGATGCGCTCGGCACTGCCCCAGAGCCGCTCGAGGCTGTAGAAGCGGCGCTGTTCGGCCGTGAAGACGTGCACGACGAAATCGAAGTAGTCGAGCAGGATCCAGTCCGATCGCTCATGGCCCTCTACGTGCGCGGGCTTGACTCCAGCCTGACCGAGCGTCATCTCGACGGCGTCGGCCACCGCCTTCACCTGTCGTCGGTTCTGACCCGTGCAGATGAAGAAGTAGTCGGTAAACGACGGCACCTTCCGCAAGTCGAGCACCACCACATCGGTGGCCTTTTTCCCGAAGGCGGCCTGAGCCGCGCGGGCGAGGTCAGCGGGCAGGGTGGGCTGGGTCTGGTCGCGCTTGTTCAAGGCTTTGCTCATGCAAGTTCCCGGCCGCGGGCCTGCCATCGGGTACGTGCCCCGTCGGAGCGCCGTACAAGCCGTGGCGGCGGATGTAGGCATCAACTTCGGGCGGTACCAGGCCCGCAAGGGCCCGCCCTGCACGCGCACGTGCGCGAACACCGGTGGACGACACATCGGGAGTGGGACACTCGATCAGAAATACGCGGGGTTCAGGCTGATTCTCCGGAGGCGCTTCTGCGCCGCGCTGAAGCGTCAGCATGCGCGACGCCAGCTCCGGCAACCGCCCTGGCAGCGTGGTTGAGGGCGCACCGGGCCGCGATACCACCACAAAGTGCGCCAAGGTCAGGACGTGCGGAAAGTCGCGCCAGGTGGCAATTTCCGCAAACGCATCGGCGCCGGTCAGGAAGAACAACTGCAACGGGCTGAGGCCGGCCTCCTGGAGGCCGCGCAGGGTATCGGCCGTAAAGGAGGCCCCGGGACGGTTCAGTTCCAGGTCGCTCGCCACAAACCGTTCGTCTCGCAGCGTGGCCAGGGCTACCATGGCGAAGCGGTGGAACACCGACGCCGATGGTTCGGCCCAACGGTGCGCAGCCATGTGCGACGGGACCAGCAGGACCTCGTCGAGCGCCAGGGCGCGAGTGGCCTCGACGGCCACGGCCAGGTGGCCGAGGTGGATGGGATCGAATGTGCCGCCCAGGACGCCGATGCGTCGATCGATCGTCACTGGTTGGCGGCGGCCGGGTGAAGGTGGTGCCACATAGCTTCGAGCAGCGGGGCGATCCCTTCTCCGGTGACAGCCGAAATCCGGAACATCGGGATTCGCCGCGCCGCCAGTTGCGCCTCCAGCCGATCCAGTTCCGCCGGATCGGCGACAACATCCAGCTTGTTCGCGGCCGCAACCTGGGGCTTGCCGGCCAATTCGGGCCGGTACAGTTCAAGTTCGCGCCTGATCGTGTCGAAGTCTACCACCGGATCGCGTCCGGTGCCGGACATATCAATCATGTGCACCAGCAGGCTGGTGCGTTCAAGGTGACGCAGGAACTGGTGACCCAGGCCCAGCCCCCTGTGCGCCCCTTCAATCAGGCCTGGCACGTCGGCCACCACGAAACTGCGGTTGTCGCTCAGGGCCACCACGCCCAGATTCGGCGTCAGCGTGGTGAAGGGGTAGTCGGCGATCTTGGGCTTGGCGGCCGAAATCCGCGAAATCAACGTCGACTTGCCGGCGTTGGGAAAGCCCACCAGACCCACATCGGCCAGTAACTTCAGTTGCAGCCGCAGCTGCTTCACCTCGCCAGGGATGCCGGGATCGGCCCTGCGCGGGGCGCGGTTGGTGGAACTGACAAAGCGCGCGTTGCCGCGGCCGCCCATGCCGCCGGCGGCGATGCGGACGCGCTGACCGGCTACAGTGAGGTCGGCCACCTGCACCGGGTTGCCGCCCTCTTCTGGCACCTCGAACACCACCGTGCCGATCGGCACGTCGAGCACCAGATCCTTTCCGTTCTTGCCGTGCATGTTCGAGCCCATGCCGTGCTGGCCGCGCTGGGCCGAGAACTCCGGATGGAATCGATACTGGACCAACGTATTGATGTGGGGGCTGACCTCCAGGAACACCGACCCGCCGTCGCCGCCATCGCCGCCGCTTGGACCGCCGCGCGGCACGAACTTCTCGCGCCGGAACGCAATGCAGCCGCGCCCGCCGTCACCGGCAGCCACTCGCGCATCCACTTCGTCAATGAACATTTCCTACCCCATCCTGACCGAGACGAGCATCGGCTCTCCTGGCCCGATTGGAAGTGGCTGGGTACGTGCTGCCGGAACCACACAGAGGCAGGAGTTTAGCGCGGCGCGTCCAGGACGTGTCGCACCTTCTGGGCGAGCGCCTGCGGGGTGAATGGCTTCTGGATGAACTGAATCCCTTCGTCCAGGATTCCGCGATGGGTGACCACCTCGTCGGCGTAGCCCGACATGTAGATCACTCTCACCTCGGGACGGATGACGGCCAGCCGCTCGTACACGTTTCGGCCGTTCATGCCCGCCATGACGATGTCGCTCAGCAGCAAGTCGACACGGGCCTGGGTCGCGTTCACCAGATCGAGGCACGCCTGGCCGCTCTCGGCCGCAATCACCTGGTACCCCTGACGCTGCAGCACCTGGCACGCCATTTTCCGCACGGCATCGTTGTCCTCGACCACCAGGATGTTCTCTCTGCCGCGCGGGGCCATTCGGACTGGCGAGTAGTCGGGCTGAGTCGCGTCGGCAGGCCTTTCCATCCGCGGCAGGAAGACGGTGAACGTGCTCCCCTGACCCGGCGATGAATCGATTCTGAGATGACCACCGTGCTGCTTCACGATGCCGTACACCGTGGACAGCCCGAGGCCCGTGCCTTTGCCGTGGGCCTTGGTCGTGTAAAACGGCTCGCAGATCCTGTCCAGTGTCGTGTGGTCCATTCCGCAGCCGCTGTCACGGACCACCAGCGTGATGTAGGATCCGGGCAGCGGTTCGGCTGGCGCACCCGGATGGGTGTCGCCCACGACGACATCCGCCAGCTCCAACTGGAGGAGGCCGCCTTCCGGCATGGCATCCTGGGCGTTGACGGCGAGATTCATCAACACCTGTTCGATCTGACCGGCATCCGCCCTGGTCATCCCCAGGGTGTGTGGCAGGCGCACGTCGATCCGGATATCCTCCCGCACCGTGCGCCGCAGCAGCTTCTCGAATCCGACGATCACCGAGCGCAGGTCCACCGGCTTCAGCGACAAGATCTGCTTGCGGCCGAAGGCCAGCAGTTGGCGCGTCAGGTCGCGGGCCCGCTCGGCGGCCTGCTTGATCTCCTGCAGTTCCTCGCGGTGCCGTCCGTTGATTGGCGTCTCGTCGAGCAGCATTTCGGCATAGCCGAGCATGGGGGTCAGCAGGTTGTTGAAATCGTGCGCCACGCCGGCGGCCAGTCGCCCGACCGACTCCATCTTCTGCGCCTCGCGCAGCTGATCTTCGAGCCTGACCCGCTCTTCTGCCGCCTGTTTGATCTCGGTCAGGTGGTTGATGGTGTCCTCGGCTCGTCCCATGGCGATTTTGAACGTCAGGTAGAAGACGGTCAGCAGGGGGATAACGATGCCCAGGGCGACCGAGCCGACGACGGTCTTTTCGAACAACAGGACCAGGAGGACCGAGACCGACGCGCCTCCGAAGTAGTTAATCGACATCCACAGGAAGTTGTTGGTCCACACCGAACCTGGCGAGACGCGCGATTCAATGCTGATCGCGGCGGTCATCAGCCAGCTGTTCAGAAAGAAATAGAGGGTGGCCAACAGGAACAGCGGCGGCAGCAACTGCTGGATCGGCGTCGATCGGTGGACCAGAGGTTCGATACCGGCCAGGCCGAAACAGACGTGAGCCGAGACCCAGATGGCCAGCGCGGGTGCCGTAACATTGAAGAACGTCTTGTAGATTTCGTATTTCTTACGTCGATGAATCCACAGGGATGCGACCAAGCCATCCAGCGCCACCGTGAGCGCACTGGCGGAGGGGCCAAACACGAGCAGGGAGGTGAAGACGAAGGTTTCGGATATGGAAATCGTGGCCGATACGGTTGGCACCTTGACGGTCATCGATGCGCTGAGCAGCGTCAGGCCGGCAAGCAGGAACCAGCCGACACCAATCCGACCCGCCGCCAGGTCGTAGAGCGAGACGCAGATCGCGGCGCCCCCAGCGGCAATCACCGCCCCGACATACCACCGGCCCTGCAACGAGAGACGTGTGTGTGTGGACATCGACCGTCCCATCCTGATGCGACTGTACGCCGCCGTCCATTGCCTCCAGAACGAGTCCAGGCCGCTAGACGAGAAACTTGTGTATGTAGACATCGAACGTCCTGTCCTAATGCGAGCGTACGCCGCCGTCGATTGCCTTCAGTACGAGTCCAGGCCGCTACTGCAGGGTCGTGTTCCCCCACAAGATCGTATTCCCCCACAGGATTGTGTTGCCCCACAGGATCGTGTTGCCCCACAGAATCGTGTTGCCCCAGAGAATCGTGTTGCCAGAAAGGTCG
>CAYHRK010000040.1:4751-22209 GCA_964358795.1 uncultured Vicinamibacterales bacterium | reverse complement strand
TTGCCCGAGGATCGATGACGGAAGGAAAAAGCGCCCCCATTGTAGGTCCGTTTGCTCGCGTTTCGACGTAAATTTGAGGCGCTCTCAGAATCTGTTCGGCGAGGCCTTGGAGCTGTTCTTCGAGTCGGCGGACGGCTCGGAGATTGCGTGCAGGCTGCACACCGAGGGGTTCGTCGGCCCACTCGACGAGGTCGCAGTCCGTCGCTCTCTCTTGCTGTAATCTCGCGCCAAACGGCCGTCCTGTTCGGAAATACCAGCGTCGTCGTTAATAGAGGATACAGCTCGCGATTCAGGAGCCGTTCAGGCGAACATCTCTTGCGTGAGCCTGCGTCTGGCTTCCCCTGAGAACCCTTCGACAAGGAAGGATCCATCATGTCCCGACTGGCGAAGTTGGCCGCCGTTCTCTTCCTCTTCCCCACGGCGATCCTGTCGACCGTGGGACCCGCGTCGCACCAGAGAGTAACTTGGTCCATCCTCCGGTCCACTTCGGCACCACCACACGTCGGGGCGTCGGCTATCGAGGCGTACGGCCAGATCCCGCTGCACTTTGAAGCGAACGAGGGACAAGCCGCCGACGAGGTGAAGTTTCTGACGCGCGGCAACGGCTACGCGATGTTCTTCACGCCCACTGAAACAGTGCTGTCATTGACAGCGCCGAAGGCCGACGCAGGACCAGCGAGTAAAGAGCGAATATCGGCCGTCGTGAGGATGAAACTCCTGAACGCGAATTCATCGCCGAGCATGGCCGGGATTGGCGAGCTGGCCGGAAAGGTGAACTACTTCATCGGCAGCGATCCGACCAAGTGGCGCACGAACGTGGCGACTTACGCAAAGGTCAAGCACGAGAACGTCTATCCAGGCGTGGACTTGATCTACTACGGGAATCAGCAGCAACTCGAATACGACTTCGTCGTCGCGCCTGGCGCCGACCCGCGCACGATTCGGCTGGGGGATTGAAGGAGCGGACCGCGTCGAGCTCGAGGCAAGCGGTGATCTGGTGCTCCGCACCGCAGCGGCGGACATCCGCCAACACAAGCCGATCGTGTACCAGGAAAGGCTCATCGACGGCTTGGTATCGAGGAAACTCCAGTGGACTCGGCTGCCGGCATTACGAACGGACGATGAAGCCGACCTCTTCTGCGACTTTCCCCAGGCGCTCGTCGAAACAGACAAACGGACGCCGCTTCGGTCGCTCACGACACCATACCAGCGCCGCCGCAAGCTGCAAGGCATCGGCGGCGCGAACATTGTAGTCGTCGAACAGTTCCTCGGCTTTCGAGCGGACCTTGTCGGACGGGAGGATTTCGTCCCACGAGACGCGGAGCTGGTTCAATCGCCGGATCGCGGACGTCCGTTCGGCGGCAGTCAAATGACCTTCGCGCACCAAGCGTGCGAACGCGCTGTGCGCCTCTACCGGTGTTCCCCACCAGACGATCATCCGGCGGGTTTCGCCAAGTAGCTTCCGGCCGCGCGTGGTGGCCGGCTGCGAACAGCACAGCGGGACGATGGCGCTGGCGTCCCAAAAGGCCACGATTAGCGCTCCTCGCGATCGTCGGTGACAGCCCCGACCGCAGTCCGCAACGAGATAGTGGGACGCCGACCGCGCCAGAAACTTCGCGGGAGGGGGCTCTCCGCCTTCCGCATCAGGCCAGCCGCGACGAGCGCGGATTCGTCCGCGTCATCGTCGTTCACTGACAGCGGAACGATCTTGGCGATGGGCCGCTGGCGATCGCGCACCACGATCTCCCGCCCCGCCCGCACCTCCCGGAGGTACTGCGTGAGGTGGTCGCGCAGATCCGCAATATTGGCACTCCGCATCGTACCCTCCAACATGGCTATTATAGCCATGTCTGGAGATTTCGGCCACCGAGTGCTCCCGCGTCCTCCTAACCCGGACTATTCATGAATGCTGGAATAGTCCGCCCTCCGCGGTTCGGCGTGGCTCACCGCACCCTGAACTTGCCGAAGGTGCCGTGGGGCACGACTCGGCGCGCGATTTGGTCCGCTACCTCGGGGTGATCGGGGAGATCGTCGCCTGGCATCAGCGCGCGACGCCTATCTGGTGACCACCGGGTCAACGAATGTGACGATGCTGTTGCCGGCGGCGGCGTCCGCGCCAAACCGGCTGATCGTTATTCGGCGCGTCGACAACCCGCTGTCACCCCGCGTGGCCGAACTCCTCCAGCAGGCCGGCCACGATGCGGTGCACGTGCGGAGTCGCATCTGTCGGTTGTCCTGTTCCGTCGGGGCACTCCGCGGCGTCCCGACCGGCAGGCTGTGCTCTTGGTCGCCAACCTGCCGGTACCGGAATCGGAGCTCGAGCGGGGCGCGATCGCGGCGCTCGGCAACATCAAGACGCGGCTCGATTCGTACCTGAAGCGCACGCTCGCGACCGACTCGCGGCTCGTGTTCCGCGACTTCGAGAAAAATTACGGATCGGTTCAGCTCGACCGGTCGCGTCTCGAGATCTACCTCCACATGACCGTCGAGCCGAAGTAGAAGTAGCGATCAGCGCGTACGTAGCGATGCCAGGACCTGCGAACGTCAGAGCGCCAGAGCCTGACGGACGCCATCCTCGACTTGGGTCAGCAGACGGGCGGAGAGGACTCCCGTTTTTTCCGCAAGGCGGCCTCGGTCGACGACCGTGAGCTGCGATACGTTGGCCACCGACGCCCTCTCGAGACCGGTCTCTCTTGGGCGACAACGCACATTGCCAGGAGCGAGGGCGAGGCCGGTGTTGGTGGACAACGGAACCACCACGACTGTCTGAATGCGGCTGCGGTTGAACGAATCCGCTTGGAGAATGAGGACGGGCCGCTTGTATCCAGGTTCGGAACCGAACGGCTGGCCGAAGTCGGCCCACCAGATCTCGCCGCGGTTCACTCCCACCTCTCGCGGCGGAGCACCTCGAGCGATGCCGCCTCCAGGGCCGGATCAAGCGTCGAAGAGTTCCCGGCGTAGACCTTGTTGAGCTGCTCGGTGATGTCCTCTTCGGAATGCTGCTTCACGTACGCCTCGACGGCCTTCGCGTACAACCGGCTCCGGGACACGCGCATTCTGCGGGACACGCGTTCGGCTGCCTGAAAGACGGTGTCGGGGACGGAAACGGCGACCTTCATGGGAGCAGTATGACTCGTGCATACCACCCACGTCAATGGGCCGTCATCCGTCGATATGGTGACCGACACCAGACCAATGGTGGGCGGCCGCGAGTCAGCCCTGTTTTCTTCCCGGGTCGGTCGTCCTCAGGGCTCCTTCAACACGCTTGAGGAGGACGTCATGCCGTTGGGTGCGAAGAGTTCCACCTTACACGGCGTCCTCCGGTTGTCGGGAGTCCGATAACCCCTTCCATCAGGACCCAATACGGCCTATCCCCTGGCAGCCCGGTCAGCCCGGCGCACTCCGGCCACAGGTCTTTCCGCAGGGCGGAAGCCACCCGCGCGGAAGGCCTTCGTGTTTGGCGTACGGTGAATTGACTCGCCGTCACGACAGGAGTAGTTTACGCGGTGCACGGGGGATGTGGCCCCGCGTCTATCCCACATTCGTTCGGAGAAGGAGGAGTTATGCGCACGCGCAGCATCTGCTGGGCGGTCCTGATGGCTCTGGCCCTTGCCGCCGGGGCGGCGGCCCAGGGAACCACGTCGCGCCTGGTCGGCCAGGTCAGCGACACGACCGGCGGCATCCTGCCGGGCGTCGCGGTTACGCTCACCAACGAGGGCACGGGGATCAGTTTCACCACCGTCACGACGGGCGCCGGCACGTACGTCTTCGAGGCGCTGCCCAGCGGGATGTACCAGGTCAAGTTCGAGCTGCAGGGATTCAAGACCTTCACGTCGACCGGGAACCGGGTCGTCATCGGGCAGCCCACGTCGGTGGACGCGAAGATGGCGCCCGGCGACATCTCCGAGACCGTCCAGGTGACCGGCAAGGTCGAGACGGTCCAGACCACGACCTCGGGCAACCTCGGGAGCGTGGTCGATCAGAAAACGCTCGAGGCGTTGCCCATTGTCGGCACGAGGGGTCGCAACCCGCTGTCGCTCGTCACCCTCCAGCCCGGCGTCGTGTCGGGCGCCAACACCGGCGGGGGCGTACACGTGAACGGCGCCCGCGACCGGTCCTGGAACTTCACGCTGGACGGCATCGACACCAACGAGACCAGCGCCGGCGGCTCCAACTTCTCGCCGCTGCGCACGAACCCCGACGCGCTGTCGGAGTTCAAGGTGCTCACCGGCAACACCACCGCCGAGTTCGGGCGCAACAGCGGCGGCCAGGTGGCGATGATCACACGGAACGGCACCAACCAGTTCCGCGGCACCGGCTTCTACTTCCGCCGGCAGCCGAACCTGAACGCGAATGAGTGGGAAAACAACATCGACGGTTTGGCGAAGAGGGAATTCTACCAGGATATCTACGGTTTCAGCATCGGCGGCCCGATCCGAAAGAACAAGCTCTTCTTCTTCGGGAACCTCCAGATCCTGCGGGCAAACCAGACGCAGGGCGTGACCAGAACCGTGTACACTGACGCGGCCCGGCGCGGGAATTGGCGCTATGTCATCGGCGGCCGCAACCAACCGGCGGGGTCGGCCAGCGCGTCGGTCGATGCCTCCGGTAACGTGCTGCCGGGCATTCAGGTCGGGACCTACAGCATTCCCGCCAACGACCCGCAGGGGCTGGGCCTCAACCAGGCCATCCAGCAACTGCTGGCGAAGGCGCCGCTGCCGAACAACTTCAACATCGGCGACGGCCTCAATACCGCGGGCTACACCTTCAACGCCAGCGAGGACGAGGAACAGTACGACTCGACCGTCCGCGTCGACTGGGCCTCCAACAACCGGCACTACTTCTATGGGCGCGTGTCGTGGGGCCAGCAGAACACGATCTGCGACTCGGTGAACGGCGGCCTGGAGCGCTTCCCTGGCACGGGCTGCGTCGTCAACACGTACCGAACGCCCTTCAACTACGCGGCGAGCTGGCGCTGGAACCCCAGCGGGAACATTGTCAACGAGTTCGTGTTCGGGCAGAACCACTTCTTCTTCGATTTCCAGATTCCGACGGCTGACCCGAAGGTCTACACGTATGACGGTGCGCCGGTGACCTTGCCGGAAATCTACACCTTCGGCAACAAGCGGACGCTCAACACGTACCAGTTCGTCGACAACCTGACCTGGGTCTCGGGACCGCACAGCCTAAAATTCGGGATGAACCTCCGGTTCCAGAAGCACGTCGACACCCGGGGATCCATCGGGTCCTACAACGCGTCGCCTTCCCTGGATTTCAGCACCGGGATCAATACCATCAACCTGACGGCCTTCAGCATCCCGACCGACATCAACACGTCCTTCGACCGCGGGCCGCTGCTTTCGAGCATCAATTTCCTTCTGGGCCGCGTCGGCGGGATCTACCAGAGCTTCGTTTCGACGGGCAACAACTACGCGCCCGGAGGGTCGCTGTTCGACTTCACGACAAAATACCCGGAGATGGACTTCTTCGCGCAAGACAGCTGGCGCCTGGGGCCCAAGCTGACCGTCGACCTCGGCCTGCGGTGGGAACTGAAGTTGACTCCGACCAACCCGGACGGGCTCATCAGGCATCCCGATCAGTTGGTGCGCGTGGGCGCCCCGGGATCGAACACCCTGAAGTGGGTGACCGGGTCGCTCTATGACGACGACATCAACAACATCGGCCCGTCGATGGGCGCCGCCTGGGATCCGAAGGGCGACGGGAAGAGCGTCATTCGCGGCAACTACCGGCTGGCGTACGACCGGATCAACACCTTCGTCCTCTCGTCGCAGATTTTCCAGAGCATCCCGGGCATCACGGCGAGCATCGCGGAAACGGCGTACGGCACGGCCGGCGGCCGCCTCTCCGGCACCCTGCCGTCGCTACAGCCGACGATCCTGCCGACCGACTTCATCCAGCCGCCGGCGGTCGGGTCGTCGAGCATGCGGGTCGTGGATCCGGACTTCCAGTCGCCACAGACCCACGGCTGGGCGATCAGCTATCAGCGGGAGCTGTTCAACCAGGCCACGATCATGGAGGTGGCGTACGTCGGGCGGCGGGCCGAGCACCTGTTCGGCGCGTATAACGTCAACCAGGCCGAGATCTTCAGCAACGGGTTCCTGGAGGCCTTCAATGTCGTGAAGGGGGGCGGCGAGAGTGCCCTGATGAACCAGCTGCTGGCGCCCCATTCGGCAAGACCGGCGGCCCAGACCGGGTCGCAGTGGGTGCGGAGCCAGTTCGCGTCACAGCTGGCGCTGAACTCGGTGGCCGCCCTCGCCGCGACCTTCGCGACGCGCGTGCAGGGTGGGCAGGCGTTGCCGATCCTGGCGGGTCTGAGCCCCTACTTCTTCTATCCGTATCCGCAGTTCCTGGGCGGCGTGACCGTGATCGACTCGAACGACTACTCGCGGTACCACGGCCTGCAGGCCAAGCTCGAGCGCCGGTTCCGGAACGGCTATGGGTGGCTGGTTGGCTACACGCTGTCGAAGTCGCAGGACACGCGGTCGTTCGATCCGGCCTTCAGCGTGGTCAGCACCGGCGCCCTCCAGTCGGCGTCGAGCACGCCGTTCGACATCAAGAACCGCGACCTCAACTTCGCGCGGTCGGACTTCGACCGGACGCACGTCTTCGTCGGGTCGTTCGTCGTCGAGTTGCCGTTCGGCGAAGGCAAATGGCTCGGCAGCGGCGCCAGCGGCGTCCTGCAGCAGATCATCGGCGGCTGGCAGGCGGCCGGCGCCGTCACATGGCAGAGCGGGCGTCCGCTAACGATCTACTCGGGCAGCAACACCCTGTCGAACGTGGTGCAGACGCCGGCCAATTGCGGGAGCTGTACCACGGGCATGGGGTACATCCACGACGAGAGCGGCCTCGTCTGGTTCCTCGACCCGGCGCAGCGAGCCCTGTTCACGACGCCGGACGCGGGCAGCTTCGGATCGCTGGGCCGCAACGCGCTGGTCGGCCCGACGTTCTTCAACATCGATTTCTCGCTCGTCAAGCGGTTCACGTGGGCGGGGCGGCAGTCCCTGGAGTTCAGGGCGGACGCCACGAACCTGACGAACACGCCGTCGTTCGGCTTCCCGACGGCGACGGTCACGAGCACGGTCTTCGGGCGGATCCGCAACAGTGTCGTCAGCGGGTCGCGAAAGATTCAGCTCGGAATCAAGTACTACTTCTGATGCCAGCCGACGCCCGGGGCGCGGGGCGTGGGGCACTTGTGGCGGACGACGGGGGACATCCAGGATGCGTAGGGGAGCTTTACGCGGCTCCTCGACCAGCAGGTCGAGCTGGACAAGTATGCCGGCCCGGGCGGCTGGAACGATCTCGACATGCTCGAGGTGGGGAATGGCGGCATGAGCCTGGCGGAGCATCGCGCGCACTTCAGTTTGTGGTGCCTGCTTGCGTCGCCGCTCCTGGCCGGCAACGACATCCGGTCGATGACGCCGGAGATCCGGGGTCTTCTCACCAACAAGGCCGTCGTTGCCGTCAACCAGGATCCGCTCGGGAAGCAAGCCCGGAAGATCCGGGATGATGGCGATTTTGAGGTGTGGGCCAAGCCGCTTCAGGGCGGGGAGTGGGCCGTGGGGCTCCTCAACCGTGGTCGGGAGGCGCACGAGGTGGGTGTGGCGTGGCTGGAGATCGGGATGAGCGCGAGCGCGTCGCCCAGCGTGCGGGATCTGTGGAGCGGGGCCGAGCTTGGCGCCGTCAAGAGCGTTTTTTCGCCAATCGTGCCGTCGCACGACATCGTGCTGGTGCGCGTGACGCCGGGGCAGTAGTCACGCCATCAACCGAGACCATGCTCCTCGAGGCGATTGCCCAGTGTGAGCGCGGCGATACCATCCCGATGACGACGGTTCTCTCGGAATTTCGCGGCCGAGAGTGAGCGAGCCGCTCCCCGTGGAGGTCAGCACCCTCGCAGCGGCGCAGATTCGGGCCGCTGAGGCGTGGTGGCGCCTGAACCGACCCAAGGCACCGAATGCCATTCGCGAAGATCTCGAATGCGCATCCTCTCTCATCGCGGTGCAGCCACAAGTCGGCGCCCGTGCTCGGAACGTGGCTTTGCCAGGCGTGCGTCGGCTACACCTCGCACGAATTCGCTTCGATCTCTATGTCCGTCAGGTCGAGGCGCCCAGGCGACTTGAGATTCTGGCTTTCTGGCGTGCCAGCCGTGGAAGCAATCCTCCGATTTGAAGAGCCGCCCAACCAGGCGTTGCACTCGTCGGCCGCTGGAGCGATGATGAGCGGCCGCGGGTGAACGCCATGACGTAGGTCGCCCAGAAGTACCACCGACGCCAAAACGCCTGAGGCCCCTGGCCACGAGGCTTGCGGCAGAGCTGCTTTCGATCGCGCTGGGGGCGATCCTGGCATTCGCGAAGCGGCAGCCGAGCGCGCAAGCGCACGTCTGACACGCCATCAGGGCAGGCGAGTGCCCTCGCGGTACGACCTATCCCGCGCATGAGTTTACTGGAGTTTCTCTTGAACTAGCGCTAATTGTATAGAATCTATGCTATGGTATAGACATCTATATGGCCCTCAGTATCAAGCACCCTGATGCGGACCGGCTGGCGCGCCAACTTGCCGCGCGAACGGGAGAGACCCTGACCGACGCCATCATCAACGCACTGCGGGAACGGCTCCGCCGCGAACAAGGGCGGGTCCGTGGCCCGCGCCTTCGTGACGAACTCCGCGCAATTCGTCAGCGATGCGCGGCTCTGCCGGTCAAGGACCGTCGGAGCGCCGACGAGATCCTGGGCTACGACGAAGCAGGGATGCCGCGCTGATGGTGATCGACACCTCGGCGATCCTCGCACTGCTCTTCAACGAGCCGGAAGCGGACGACATCGAAGTAGCCCTCGACGATGACGCTGTACGTCTCATGTCGACGGCCTCGTGTCTGGAGGCAGCCATCGTGGTGGAGGCGCGTTTCGGCGCAGCTGGAGGTCGTGAGTTCGATCTCCTCGTGCACAAAGCCCAGATCGAACTCGTGCCGGTGACGGCCGAACAGGCCGAGGTGGCTCGATCGGCCTGGCGCCAATTCGGACGGGGTCGACACGAGGCTGGCCTGAACTTCGGCGATTGCTTTGCGTACGCGCTGGCGGCCAGCTCGGGCGAGCCGCTTCTCTTCAAGGGCGACGATTTTGCGAAGACCGACATCGCGCGTGTGCGGCTCGGGCGGAAGTAGCTGAGTTCGCCGTGTGAGGCGCGCGGATGTGCAGCCGACGCGCTCTGTCTGACAGCGCGCGCAGTGACAGCGTCTTGAGACGCTCGGGGGGCGGCGAGCCGCACGAGATCGTGTTCCGTCTGGAACGGTCGGGCGCGGCGAGCCTTCACCGCCCCGACGGCGGCGATCAGAGCCGGGCCTGGCCGCCGCTGCCGTCGAGCGGCGGCAGCGGGATCAGGTTGAGCGAGGCGAGCACCAGGTTCATGGAGAAGACGACGCTGAAGAGGAACCCCATCCCCTTACGTGATCAGCTTTCTAGAACCGCGCCGTCACCGTGAGGACGCCGTGCATTCCCGGCGCGGGCACGGCCCGGGCGTCGGGACTGACGGGATACGTCCGGTCGAGCAGGTTCCGGAGCGTCAGGTTGACGTCCAGGGCTTTCGCCAGGGAGACGCCGCCGATGACGTCCAGCAACGTGTACCCGGGCATGCGGATCTCCGTGGGCCCGGGGCGATCATCCTTGCCATAGAACGAGCTTCGGGCCTGGACGAAACCGCGTGAGCCGACGGGCCGCCGCACGCCAATCGTCAGGGTCACGGGCGGAATGTCATCCAGGGCCGCCCCACCATCGAGCGCCAGCCCGCGCGTGACCGTGGCGGTCGATTCGAGGGTGACCTGTGCACCGAGCACGGCCTGCAGTTCCGCCTCAAACCCGCGGATGCGGGCACGACCGCGGTTGCGGAAGAAGAAAAAGTCCGTCGACGTGGAGTACCGCTCGATGAGGTTGTTGATCCGGTACTGATAGGCAGACAGCCCGGCCCGCACACGCGACGACGTGTAGCGAAGACCGAGGTCGAACTGGATGCTCCGTTCCGGGTCGAGGTCGGGGTTCCCGGTGATGAAGCCCCGCCCCGTCGGCCCCCGGTAGTAGCGATCCGACACGGTGGGATCGCGGAAACCGCTGCCAGCCTGGCCGGTCAGCGTGAACCCCGACCAGGGCCCCCCACTGATTGAGACGCTCCCCGACGCCGCGCCGTGGGACGTCGAGCGATCCCCGAAGTACCCGCCGCGGTTTCGGGTCGAGACGTGGTCCCCCCGCAACCCCGCCCCGACGGTCGCTTTCGGACCGAGGGCGGCTTCAACCGTCGCGTACGCCCCGGTATTCACCCGCCTCGCGTCGTCGATAGACACGTTGACCACGTCGCTCGTGATGGTGTCCGCGAGGTTGTACTGCCTGACGGTGTCGAGCGCGCTGACATTGACACGGCCATTGATGTCGACGCCGAACTCGAGCCGCGCATTGGACGCCAGCCGTTCGGCTGATCCCCGAACCTGGAAGTCGTTGGCCGAGTAGTCGGAGCGCTCGAGGGAACGCCCGCGAGTCGCCGTGGCGAAGCGGTCCTGGTCGGTCATCTGGCGGTACCGACCGCCGAAGGCGTTGATGACGATACGCTCGAATCCCCCCACGCGCCTGAGGTCGTACTTGGCCGTGAGACGATGCGAGTCTTCGATCGGGTAGTAGAACCGCACCGTCCGCGAGTTGTTGCGCGGGCGATCAATGTCGCGCCCGAAGTCGCTCTGCCAGGCGACGCTGAAGACGGCTTTCCCGATGTCGTACTCGCCGCGGCCGAGGAAGCCCTGATCGGTCGCCCCGGAGTTGGGCACCTCGCCGTGCGGGCTCTGGTAGTCGTCGAAGTCACGGTAATGTCCCTGCACCACCACCCCGCCCTTCGCGAAGCCCTTGGTGATCTCGGCCCCCAGCCGCTGCTGAGGCAAGCCCATGCCGATCGCCCCGACGACACGCGCGCCGAAGGGCGCGTTGGGCGCCACCCGCCGCGTCCGCGCGTAGATCACGCCGCCGAACGCATCGGATCCGTAGGCGACCGATCCCGGACCGCGCGCGACCTCGACGCCATCGAGCACGAACGGGTCCAGGAACGTGGCACTCGGGCCGACGCGGCGATCGCTGGTCACCCGGGTGCCGTCAATCAGGATCAGCGTCCGTCCGCGCGCCAGTCCGCGGATCGCCGGCACGGCCGCGTGTCCTTCCGAGACGCTCGACACACCAGCCATGCCCTCCAGCGCCTGCGTCAGGTTGGCCGGCTGCCGGTTGAGAATCTCCTGGGCCGGCAGCAGGGTCGTCGCGCTGGCGAGGGTCGCCTCGATGTCGGGGGCCGCGCCAGCGGTGACGGTGACGGTTTCGTTCACGAGCGCAGAGATTCGGATCTCGACGGGGCCATCGGCGGGGAGCGCTTCGATCAGCACGGGCTTGGTGAACCGTTCGCCGGGAAGGATCACGAGGATCTCGAACGGCGGTGTCGGATCGGGTTTCCACGTGAACCGCCCGTTGCCGTCCGTGTAGACGACGCCGGGCCGGCCGAGAATCGTCACCTCCGCGTTGGCGATGGGCTTGCCCCTACGTTCGTCGGTCACGCGCCCCTCGAGCGCGAACGCCGGAGTGGCGAGCGTCACGATCCCAAGAACGACAACGGCCACCAACACGCGCGCGGACGACAACCGGTGGTTCAGCTTCTTGGAGGAGAATTGTTCAGTAGCCATGTAGTCAGTAGTCCGTAGCCAGTAGCCAGTAGCACGAATCGTCGGTGAACGACTACCGGAGATTTTAGATCGGACAGGGCGATAGTCGAAACGGCCGCCCGCGGCTGAGGAGGGTTCGAGATCGCGCCGGAACCGCAGGATTGCCCACATCGCGACGATCGACCAGGCCGACGTCATCCAGCCGATCTGGGCCACCTCGGCCTCAGTGGAAGCGGGGGGTATTCCAGAAGGGCGTATTCCATTCACCTGAACGCCAGGACCCGTGCGGCGATGATGCTATGCTTGCCGGGAGGTTGCGCCCGGTCTCGCGCAGAGCGTTATTCTTCGTACCCGCTTCATTCTCGCATTCTGGCTTCCGCTGGCAGCCACGTGGCTGATGATGGCCGCCGAAGGGCCGTACATCGCGGCCATCATCGCGCGCATGCCCGTTGCGGCCTTCAACTTGGCCGCGTACGGCGTGGCCTTTTCGCTGGCGTGGCTGGCCGAATCACCCATCATGATGCTGCTGACGGCATCGAACACGCTGGTTCGAGACCGGCGGTCGTTTCTGGCCCTGCGGCGGTTCACCTACGGCCTGAACGCGATCGTGTCGGCCACGCTCGCGATTGGCGTGATCCCCCCTGTGTTCGGATTCCTGGCGCATCAGGTGATGGGCCTGCCCCCGGAAATCGCGCGGCTGGCGCACCAGGCCACCGCCGTGCTGATCCCCTGGCCCGCAGCTATTGGCTACCGGCGCTTCTATCAGGGCATCCTCGTGCGCCATCACCTGACGCGCCGTGTGGCCTACGGCACCGTGGTGCGGTTGGCGACCATGTCGGCCACCGCCGGGGCGTTGGCCGCACTGGTGTCGCTGCCGGGTGCGGTGATTGGCGCCTTCGCGCTGTCGGCAGGCGTGATCGCCGAGGCAGCCGCCAGCCGCCTCATGGCAGGCGGAGTCGTGGCTCACCTCCTCGACGAGCGCGGGCCTGTGCCGGGCACGCTGCTGACGATAGGGGCGATCACGCGGTTCTACTTTCCGCTGGCTCTCACGTCGGTGATCTCGCTCATCACCGGCCCGCTGGTCACCTTCTTCCTGGGTCATAGCCGCGCGCCCATCGAGTCGCTGGCGGTGTGGCCCGTTGTAAATTCGTTCGTGTTCTTTTTCCGCAGCGGCGGCATTGCGTTCCAGGAAGTTGGCGTGGCGCTGGGCGGCGCTCACCTGGAGCACGGATCCGAAGTGCGACGCGTGGCCGGTATGCTGGCCGGCGGGGCCTCGCTGGCCCTGGCGTTGGTGGTGTTCACGCCGTTGGCCGACGTGTGGTTCCGGATCGTGTCAGGCCTGTCGCCCGAGCTTGCCTCTTTTGCGTTACCCGCTGCCCGGCTGATGGTGCTGCTGCCCGCGCTCGAGTACCTGATGTCGGTCCAACGATCGCAACTGATTCTCGCCAGGCGTACGAGGCTCATCACCACGGCGACCACCATCGAAGCCGTCGGATTGGCACTGGTCCTGATGGCGGGAGTAAGTCAATTCGGCCTGACAGGCGCCGTGGCATCTGCCATCGCCCTGATGGCCGGACGAGTCGCCGCCAATGGGTTTCTGCTGGCGCCGTCGCTGGCGGTGACACCATCTCGCCGATACCCCTGAGGCGGGCGGGCATTCAATGCTGGACCCCCGCCCCGTATCAAGTGCGGGGCAGGCTTTCCGCGGGGGTGACGACGACTTGAGCACTACGTGGGCTGGTCGTGGACCCGGACCAGTTTTGAAATCAGGTGTACTGCCTTGTTTCCTCTCAACCGAGTGGGACAACCGCACCCTTTTGAAGCACAATGCCATGAACCCTATTGGGCACAGGTGCACATCGATCAGGAGGGCAGACGCGTGTCGCAGGACATCTACCCGGTCAAGCCTCAGATTGCCGAACGAGCCTACATTCGCAGCATGGAGGAATACCAGCGCCTCTATCGCCTGTCGCTCGATAACCCCGAGTGGTTCTGGGGAGAGCAGGCCAAGGCGCTCACCTGGTTCCATCCATGGCAGTCGGTGCTCGATGCCGACTACGAGGAGGTGGACTTCGCGTGGTTCTCGGGCGGGCGCCTCAACGCGTCGTTCAACTGCGTCGATCGCCACCTGCCGCACATGGGCAACCGCACGGCGATTATCTGGGTCGAGGATGAACCAGGCGTCTACAAGCACATCTCCTACCGCGAGCTGAAGCACCAGGTGTGCCGCGTCGCCAATGTGCTGCTCCACCATGGCGTGCGCAAAGGCGATCGGGTGTGCGTCTACCTGACGATGATCCCGGAGCTGGTCTACACCATGCTGGCCTGCGCTCGCATTGGCGCGGTCCATTCGGTCGTGTTCGGCGGGTTCAGCTCCGAAGCCCTGCGCGACCGCATCGTCGACGCCCAGTGCAAGGTCGTCGTGACCGCCAACGAGGGCCTGCGAGGCGGCAAGAAGGTGCCGCTGAAAAAAACCGTGGATCGCGCCATCGAGGGCATGTCGATGGTGGAAACCGTGCTCGTGGCCAGACGCACCGAGGTCGACGTTCCCATGCGCGCCGGGCGCGACGTGTGGCTCGACGACGAGTGCAGCCGTCAACGGTCCACGTGCACCAACGAATGGATGGGAGCCGAGGATCCGCTGTTCGTCCTGTACACGTCTGGCAGTACCGGCAAGCCGAAGGGTCTGCTGCACACCACGGGTGGCTACCTGGTGTACGCCGCATTCACACACCGGCTGATCTTCGACTACCACCCGGGCGACATCTTTTTCTGCGCGGCCGACATCGGCTGGGTCACGGGACACAGCTACATCGTGTACGGCCCGCTTGCCAACGGCGCCACCACGGTGATGTTCGAATCCACGCCGCTCTATCCCGATCCGGGCCGCTACTGGCGCATCGTGGACGACCTTGGCGTAAACGTGATCTACACGGCCCCAACCGCGCTGCGCGCGCTGGCGCAGGCCGGCGATAACTGGGTGAAACGTTACAAGCGCGACTCGCTTCGCATCCTGGGCACGGTTGGCGAACCCATCAATCCGGAAACCTGGCGCTGGTACCACGATGTCGTCGGCGAGAGCCGGTGCGCGGTTGTCGACACCTGGTGGCAAACGGAAACAGGAGGAGTGCTGATCACGCCGCTGCCCGGCGTGACCCCCACGAAACCTGGTTCCGCCACATTGCCGTTCTTCGGCGTGAAGCCGGTGGTGATCGACACCACGACCGGCGCGGTCGTCGAGGGCAACGGGGTGTCGGGCGCGCTCTGTCTGGCGTCACCATGGCCGGGCCAGGCCCGCACGGTGTACGGCGATCACAAGCGCTTTCGCGACACGTACTTCAGCACCTACCCCGGGTACTACTTCACGGGCGACGGCGTTCGCCGCGACGAGGACGGGTACTACTGGATCACGGGCCGGATAGACGATGTGCTGAACGTGTCGGGACACCGGATTGGCACCGCCGAAGTGGAAAGCGCGCTGGTGGCGCACGAGGCCGTTGCCGAAGCCGCCGTGGTGGGCTTTCCGCACGCGCTCAAGGGCCAGGCCATCTACGCCTACGTGCTGCTCGCCTCCGAGTTCCAGGACATGGATCACGAGCAGTTGGTGGGCGCACTCAAGCAGCAGGTCCGTCACATGATCGGCGCCTTCGCGGCGCCCGACGTGATCCACATCGCCTCCGGCCTGCCCAAGACCCGAAGCGGCAAGATCATGCGCCGGATTCTGCGCAACGTGGCATCGTCCGAATACGAAGGCCTCGGCGATCTGACGACGCTGGCCGAACCGGATGTGGTGCAGCGGCTGATCGACGAACACCGGTCGAAAACGTGATCAACGACGGCTGGTCGAGATCGACGGCGAAGTCGAAACCCTGCGAGGCCACCAGCGCGCGATCCTGCGGCTGCTGCAACGGTCTCGATCCTTCAGGAGAACAGAGATGATCACCAAGGAGAAGTGGGTCGGCATCATGAAGGCCGCCGGGTTCACCGAGCCAGACATGCAGCGCTGGCACATGGAATTCGAGAAGTCGGCGCCCGACGAGCACCAGGAGTTCCTGGAGTTCCTGCACATCCCGGCGGCGGAGATCACGTCCATTCGGACGTGGAGCCGGACAGGCACGCACGCCTAGCGGCGAGTCAAACGGGGGTCCAGGATCTGGATTCCCGCCTTCGCGGGAATGACGAAGAGACAGAATGGGCACGGCGGAACGCCGCTGACCGTTGCTAGGTTTCTAGAACAGTGGCCTGCCCGCGCGTGGCATCGAGTGCCGCGGCGCGAAACGCCTCGAGATGCGCGCGCGGCAGGCGAAGATCGAACGTCACGTCGGCTTCGAAACGCTCGGCCACGATCTCGGCCTCGTGCGCCGGGAACAACTGCTGCACGGCCGAAACCCTGGCGTAGCTTGTCACGACCGACACTGTCACCCAGTCCACTCGTTCTGTGCGCGGCATGGTGGTCAAGGCCCGCAGCACACCCCCGCTGTAGGCGCGCACCAGGCCACCGGTGCCGAGCTTGGTGCCGCCGTAGTACCGGGTCACCACAACCACCACATCTCCGACACCGCTGTGCAGCAGGGCCGCCAGCATCGGTCTCCCAGCCGTTCCATGCGGCTCCCCATCGTCGCTCATCCCGACTCGAGACGTATCGGCGGGCGGACCAGCTACATAGGCCCAGCAGTGGTGCGTGGCGTCGGGAAACTCGGCGCGCACACGCGCGATGAAGGCGGTGGCGTCCTCAACGGTGGCGGCGCGGCCGATCGTGGTGATGAACCGGCTGCGCGTCACCTCGTCCTCGACGCGGTGGATGGCCGACGGCACGGGATAGCGGCTTGGCAATGCCATCAGGGGAGGGTCCAACAAGGTGGGGACAGGTTAGGCTACCATGTCCGCTATGGCCACCTCACGCATCGTTCTGGCGGCGGCAGGCGTCGCGATGACCGCAGTCGTGCTCGCGCAAACACCGCAGCCACAGCCCGAGATCTTTCTGGCTTCCCCCTCGCCAGATGGCATCAGGCTGGCGGTCGGCGCCCCCGTCAACATCAGCCAGAACGCGGACTACGACAACCAGCCCGCGTTCCTGCCCGATGGCAGTGGAATCCTGTTCTCGTCGAAGCGCGATGGCACGCAGAACGACATCTTTCGGTACGACCTCAAGAGCCGGCAAGTGACGCAGGTGACGAAGACGCCGGAAAGCGAGTACTCGCCGCTGGTGACCCCGGACAAGAAAACGTTCTCCGTGATCCGCGTCGAGGCAGACAAGACGCAACGGCTGTGGCGCTTCAATCTTGACGGGTCGAATCCGCAGCTGGTCTTGGACAAAGTGAAGCCCGTCGGGTATCACGCGTGGATTGACGCCACTCACCTGGCGCTGTTCATTCTGGGCGACGCCACGAGCGCCAACACACTTCAGTTGGCCGATACGACGACCGGCGAAGCCAGCGTCATCGAGTCGAGCATTGGGCGTTCGCTGCTCGTCAGGCCGGGTCGCGGCACGGTCAGCTTCGTCCACAAGCCGCAGGGCGGAGCGTGGATCGTGAAGGAACTCGATCCGAAGACGCGGGCGACCAGCGTCCTGGTGCCCACGCCCGAGCGTAGCGAAGACTGCGCGTGGCTCCCCGATGGACGCCTGGTGATGGCACAGGGTACCAAGCTTCTGACATGGCGCGCAGGTGACGAGAAGTGGACCGAGGGGGCGGACCTATCGGCCGCCGGCCTCACCCAGATCACCCGCCTTGCCGTGAGTCCGGACGGACGCTGGATGGCGCT
>CAYHRK010000040.1:0-4651 GCA_964358795.1 uncultured Vicinamibacterales bacterium | reverse complement strand
GCAGCGCCCCACCTGTACCCGCCTGCCGATCCGTCCCGGCGGACCACCCGGTGGCAAGGGACCACCAGCGCGGTCTTGTTGCTCGCGCATGCGCTCGCCACCGCGCGGACAGCCGAGGGTCGGCCGACCTGCTTGGCGATCTCGGTGTACGTCCGCGTCTCTCCAAACGGAATCGATCGCAGGGCGGCCCACACGCGCAGCTGGAATTCGGTGCCGTGCAGGTCGAGTGGCACGCTGAATCGACGCTCGTGTGATTCGAACGACTGGACGATGGCAGCCGCGGTGTTCCGCAGCGCGTCGTTGTCGCACCGAATCGAGGCGCCCGCAAACTCTTTCGTCAACTCGCGCTGCAACAGCGTCTTGTCGCGGCCAACACTGACGGCACACACGCCCCGCGAGGTTGCGGCCACGAGCATGTGCCCAAGCGACATAGGAACGACGGTGAAACGAATATCGAGCCCAGGCGCGCCTCGCCGGTACTGCGACGGCGTCATGCCCAGTTCGCGTGTTGCATGGTCGTAGAGGCCTCGGCTCGATCCATATCCGGCGTCGTAGGTCGCCTCGGTCACGCTCTTTCCCGAGCGAACGGCCTGCCGGAAACGATCCAGACGCCGCGCCCGAAGATACTCGCACGGTGTGATGCCACACACACGCTTGAACGTGCGCTGCAGGTGAGACGGGCTGAGTCCGACGACGACGCCGAGTGTCTCGAGTGTGACGGATTGGTCGGCGTGCTCGTCGATGTAGCGCCGAGCGGTCATCACCTGTCGTTCTGCGGGCGCGTCGGCTGCCTCGCGAGGCCGGCACCGAAGGCAGGAGCGGAAGCCTGCTCCCTCGGCCGCCTGTGTGTTCGCGAAGAACTGCACGTGCGTCCGGAGCGGGCGTCTTGCCGGGCAGGATGGACGGCAGTAGATGCCCGTCGTCTGGACCGCAAACACGAACACGCCGTCATACCCGCGATCGCGCTCCACGACGGCCGCCCACGCGCGGTCTGGCGTCACGCCGCGTTGGTCGACCACGGGCGCGCTGTCGCAAGATGATGTCGGGCCTGAAAAAGACGTCGTGGTGTGGCGTGGCATGGCGGCTCCCGGATGTGCTGTCCAGATGAACAGTACACCGCGAACCGCCCGAGGACTATCCGATCCTTGCGGTTGAATCCAGTCAGGCACGAAAGGCGCGAATCCTGCCCAGCGCTCGTCGTCAGGCGAGCGGCACCCGTCCGATGCCTTCTACCCGATCGAATCCCGTGTCGAAGGTGGCGATCTGGCGAACTTCGTGGTTGAGCATGACCGCAGCGTGAATCGCATCGCGGACGCTCACGCCAGAGCCTGCGCCCAGCAGGTCCCGGGCCCGGTCGGTGTCGGCCAGAGTCACCGAATAGATCACCGGGCACAACGCCACGAAGAGGTTGTAGACGTCACGGGCCAGATCGAGCCGCTTGAGGCCTGCGTAGCGGTACAGGATTTCCTGGAGCACCTCGGTGCTGCTGCAGGCCTCCACATCGCCTGCGCGGACCTGTTCGAGCAGCCGTCTGGCCGGCGCGCGCAGCGGGTGCTCGCGGCCGGCCACGTACATCGGGATGTTGGAGTCGACAAACACCATCACCCGCGCCCCGCCTCGATTTCGGCGAGCATCTGTTCGATGTCGCCGGTGGGCGCACCCAGGCTGGACAGTTTCGCCAGCGGATCGGCCGGCAGACGGTCGTCGACCATGGCGCGCTCGATGGCACGCCGCACCCACGCGCCCTTCGAGAGGCGGCTTCGCTGGGCCGCCTTGCGCAGGCGGGTGTCGAGCCCCTCAGGAATCAAGACCTGAAGCCGTATGCTCATAGACTCATACTACTATGAGTATCATCGCTAGTCTAACAAGATGCCCGAATCGCACCGGGCCCTGCCGCGGGTAGCCGAGTCATCTCCTGAATCGATCCAGCAGCGTGCCGATGGACTGCAGCGCGTTGGCGACCACGTCGGGACTGGGCATCGGGATCTTCAAGTAGTCTTCGCCCGTCTGCGGATCGCGGTGGACAAAGCGAAGCCCTTCGCGCCGAGCCTCAGGCGAGGAACGGGACGCAGCCGCCAACTGCTCGAGCAGCGTCAGTCCGGTCTGCAACAGAGCTGCCCAGCCGTCAGGGCCAGCCGCAGCGGAGGGCGTCGGCTTGGTCGCGACCTCCTTCCCTGCCACGCGTGCCTCGTCGCGATCCTCTGGTTCTGGCCGTGCAGCCCCCACGTCGTCGCGATCCTCTGGTTCTGGCCGTGCAGCCCCCACGTCGTCGCGATCCTCGACGATCGATTCGGTGATGGCTGCGGTTGTCTTCTCCACGCTCTCCATGAAACGAGTCAGCCGGCTGCCGCCCAGGAACACGTCGCGCTCGCCACCATCGAGCACGCCGGCGAACATCGATTTCTTGAACTTCAGCACCGACAACATGCCCTCTTCAATCGTGCCTTGCGACACGAAGTTGACGACCCGAACCGGCTGTCGCTGGCCGAGCCGGTGCACGCGGCCAATGCGTTGCTCCAGGACGGCCGGATTCCAGGGCACATCCATGTTCACCACGACCGACGCGTGCTGAAGGTTCAGCCCGACGCCGCCCGCATCCGTCGACAGAAACGCACGGCAGCGGTCGTCCTCGCGGAAACGATCGATGAGCACCTTGCGCTGCGACGCTTCGACGCCGCCGTGGAAGAACACGTGACCGAAATGCTTCTTCTCGATCCGCCTCACCAGCAACTCGTGCATCCGGGTCCACTGGCTGAATACCACCACCTTCGAGCCCGGCTGCTCGAGCACTTCATCCAACAGTGTGGACAGCTCGTCTGCCTTCACCCCGAAGTCGGTCTCGTGATCCAACAGATACGTGCTGTCGCAGCTCATGCGCATGTTTTGAAGGGCGATCATCAGCCGGCGTTGATCCGCTTCGGACAGGAACTTGTACCGGCGCCACTTCGCGACGATTCTGGCCACCAGGTCACGGTTCTCCTCGTGATGCCGGTTCTGCTGAGGCGTCATCGGCACGAAGAAGTTCTTGTCGAGCCGCTCCGGCAGTTGTTTCAGTACCTGGTCCTTGGTCCGGCGAACCAGCATCGGTGCCAGTGTTCTGCCGATGCTATCGAGATTGCGGTAGCCCACCACCTTGCCGTGCTCGTCGTGTACCTGGTGGTCGGCCAGGAACCTGAACGTCGGCCCGAGCCGATGCCGATCGACAAACTCGACGATCGACACCAGTTCCTCCAGCCGGTTCTCCAGCGGCGTGCCCGTCAGGACGAGGGCGTAGGGCGACGCGATGCGTTTCACGCTACGAGCCGTGCGCGTGTTCCAATTCTTGATGCGCTGGGCTTCGTCGAGAATCACCAGATCCGGTGACCACGTTCCAATCAAGTCAAGATCGGCGTGAACGGTGTCGTAATTCGTGATCGTGTAGAAGCTGTCGGCAACGGCATAGTGTTGCTCGCGCCGCGCGCGCAGCCCTCCGACGACCGTCGCGCGCCGTGTCGTGAAACGCTGAATCTCGCGCTCCCACTGGTGCTTCAGCGACGTCGGACAGACGATCAACACGCGCTCGACGCCGAACAGGCGCGCCATGACTTCGGCGGCGGCCATCGCCTCAATCGTCTTGCCCAGCCCCATGTCATCCGCGATGAGACAGCGGCCGGCGCGGACGGCGAACAGCGTGCCTTCGCGTTGGTATTCGTACAGATCGCAGCCGAGCAGCGTGCGAAACCCCGGATCGAGGACGCCTCGAGGAAACGCGTCGGCGACGCTCCGCTCGCGGCGCGCGCGGTCGCGCACTTCGGCAACGAAACTCAGCACATCGTCGTCACAGCGAAGATCGTGGTCGAACCTGGCGGCTTCGGAGAGAAACGACTCGAACGTGCCGAACGCCTCGGAGCGCAGCGTCCGATGTGCGTCGAAATACTTCGCCGCCAGCGCCGCAAGCGGCCGCGGACACGCGGTGCCAGGCCGGAATCTGACCTCGCGCTTCGCGCCGTATTGCAGAACGATCTCGCTGTACATGGGCTGGAAGCCCCGCTGGAACGCGGCTCGCCCGCCTCGCTGCCGCTCGAGTCTGGCCAGCACGAACTCGATGTGCTTGCAGGTGCCCAGGGCATTGGTGACGAAGTCCGCGCAACTGCAGTAGTTGTCTCCTGGCTCGGCTCCGCGTATGGCCACTCGATAGGCGCTGCCGCTTCGCTCGTTGCGAACCTGGAAGTCCGAGAACACGCGGTCGGTACCGGTGTTGGCGACCACGAACTGCTGCTCGCGTCCAAACTGCCGGCGCAGCTCGCGCTGCCAGGATTCGAGCGACATATCGGCCGGCTTGTGCAGGCGTGACAGCTTGCGAGTGGTGGTGGCTAGCATTGGGCTTGATTCTACCCTTGCCTGTGGCTCATGTCGCGTCCCGAGCCTTCCGACGCGGATGGCCGTCACGCCGACTTGGGCGTGAACAGGATCTCTACGTCTCCGTTTCAATGCGGTTCGGTCGTTTTTCGGGCCACCACCGATGCCACCAGCGAGAGGATGTCGTCGCCGTGGGCGGCGAGCTTCGCAGGGCCGATGCCAGGGACCGCACCCAACTCGTTGAGCGAGCGGGGCAGTGCGGCGGCGATGGCGTGCAGCGTGCGGTCGTGCAGGATCACGAACGCGGCAACGG